>NZ_JBLRWA010000023.1:0-132170 GCF_048159585.1 Kitasatospora sp. SC0581
TGGCAGTCTGAAAATCATCCAGCCCCCGGAGCGGCCACCCCCGGAGCCGCCCCCGGCCCCCACCCTCCCGAGAGCCCACACCCCCACCCCAACCCCCGTAAGCCCCGCATAAGCCCAGCTCAGCCCAGGTGGTGACCCTCTTCACAGCCCCCCTCCCAGCAGGCTGTTCCACATTCAACCTGTGGCACACTCGGATGCCATGAACACCAGCCCGGTCACCAGAACGCTCCGCGCAGCGGTCTTCGCCGCGCTGGTCGTGCTGCTCGCCGGGCTCGGCCAGGTCCTGGTCACCGGCCGTACCCTCCCCGTCGGCCCGATGCTGCTCGCCTCGGCCGCCGTCTTCGCCGCGGCCTTCGCCCTGGCCGGCCGCGAACGCGGCTTCCCGGCGGTCGCGGCGGTGTTCCTGCCGCTGGAGCTGGCCGCCGGCGCCCTCTTCGACCTCGCCCAGAGCACCTGTCCCTCGCTGCCGCCAGGCACCGGACACGGTCTCCAGCCGCTGCTCTGCGGCGGCGGCTCGCTCGGCGGCTTCCTGCTCGGCCACGGCGTCTCCGCCCAGACCGGCCTGCTGCTGCTCCTCCTGCTGCACACGGTGATCGCGCTGGCCGGCGCCTTCTGGCTGAGCCGCGCGGACGCCGCGCTCTGCTGCCTGGCCGGGGCCGTCCGGATGCTGGGCGAGTTCCTGCACCGCCACCTGCCGGCCGCCGCCCGCTGGCTGCGGCTGCTGGTCGCGCCGCTGCCGGCCCGTCCGCCGTCCCGGGTGCCGTTCCCCCGGGCCAGCCGCGTGCTGGTCCCCGCCGAGGACGTCGTCGTCCGTCCGGCCGTCCGGCGCGGTCCGCCGGTGTTCGCCCTGGCCGTCTGAGCCACGGGCTTCCCCGCCCGCTCAGTCGGCTGTTCTCTCCTCCCGCGCTGGCCCCGACCGGCCGCGCCGACCCGTACGCCCGAGAGCACAGGACGACACCCCATGAGCAACACCCGCAAGACCGACAAGAAGGCCTCCGCCACCGACCGCATGCGCGTCGCCCGCGCCCAGGCCGAGCGCTCCGACCGGATCCGCCGCCGGGTGGTGGTCGGCGGTGCCTCCGCCGCCGTGCTCGCCCTGGTGGCGGGCGTGGCCTTCGCCGTCGGCGGTTCCTCCGGCTCCGGTTCGAACGCCGCGAACGGCCCGCTGGTCGTGCCGGCCAACGCGAGCGGCACCAACGGCACCGTGATCACCTACGGCAAGGCCGACGCCCCGCACACCCTGGACGTCTACGAGGACTTCCGCTGCCCGTTCTGCGAGCAGCTGGAGACCACCACCGGCAAGGTGATCCAGCAGCTCGCCGACGACGGCACGTACAAGGTCGACTACCACCTGGCGACGTTCCTGGACAACAACCTGGGCGGCAAGGGTTCGCGCACCGCGCTGGCCGCGGCCGGCGCCGCGCTGAACGAGGGCGTGGACAAGTTCAAGGCGTTCCACGACGTGCTGTACGCCAACCAGCCGGACGAGCGCAGCGACGCCTTCGGCGACGTCAACCACATCCTGGACCTGGCCGGCCAGGTGCCCGGGCTGAAGACCGACGCCTTCGTCAAGGCCGTCCAGGACGGCACGTACGCGCCGTGGGCGGCCAAGGTGAACGAGGAGTTCAACAAGAGCGACGTCACCGGCACCCCGACCGTCAAGCTGGACGGCAAGAAGCTGGACGTCCTGAACAACGGCAAGGCCGTCTCCCCCGAGCAGTTCACCGCGATGGTCAAGCAGGTGACCGGGTGACGGCCGGCGCCCCCGCCGGGCGGCCCGGGTACGGCGCGAGCCGCCCGTTCGCCTGGCTGCTGCTGATCGGCGGCGCCGTCGGCCTGTTCGCCTCGACGGTCCTCACCCTGGACAAGATCCGGCTGCTGGAGGACCCGTCCTACGTCCCCAGCTGCAACATCAACCCGATCATCAGCTGCGGTTCGATCATGCGCAGCGACCAGGCGGAGGCCTTCGGCTTCCCCAACTCGCTGATCGGGCTGGTCGCCTTCGGGGTGGTGATCGCGGTCGGTGCCGGGCTGCTGTCCGGGGCGGCGTTCCGGCGCTGGTTCTGGCTCGGCCTGCAGGCCGGGACGGTGTTCGGCATCGGCTTCGTGACCTGGCTGATGTACCAGGCGCTGTACCGGATCGGCGCGCTCTGCCCGTACTGCATGGTGGTGTGGGCCGCGGTGATCCCGCTGTTCTGGTACACCACGCTGCACAACCTGCGCTCGGGCGTGATCCCGGTGGGCCCGCGGCTGCGGGTGGCCGTCCGGGAGGCGGCCCGCTACCACTGGGTCGTCCCGGCGCTGTGGTACGCGGTGATCGCGCTGCTGGTCCTCAACCGGTTCTGGTACTACTGGAGCACCCTGCTCTGACCCCGTCCGCCGCCCCCGCCCGCGCGGGGGCGGCGGTCCGGCAGGTCAGAAGGCGTACGCGGCGACCTCGGCGAGGAGTTCGGCGCGGCGCTCCTCGCTGATGAAGGAGGCGCGGAAGGAGTTGGCGGCCAGCCGGCGCAGGGTCTCCTGGTCGAGGGCGAGGGCCTCGCGCACGGCGCGGAAGTTGTCCTCCACGTAGCCGCCGAAGTACGCCGGGTCGTCGGAGTTGACGGTGACCAGCAGGCCGGCGTCCAGCATCTCGCGCAGCGGGTGGTCGGCGAGGGTGTCGATGCAGCGCAGCCGGACGTTGGAGAGCGGGCAGAGGGTCAGCGGGACCTGCTCGCGCACCAGGCGGGCGACCAGCTCGCCGTCCTCCAGGCAGCGCAGCCCGTGGTCGATCCGCTCCACGCCGAGGACGTCCAGCGCCTCGGTGATGTACGCGGCCGGGCCCTCCTCGCCCGCGTGGGCGACCCGGCGCAGCCCGGCCTCGGCGGCCCGGCGGTACACCTCGCGGAACTTGACCGGCGGGTGGCCGACCTCGGCGGAGTCCAGGCCGATGCCGGCGATCCGGCCGAAGTACGGGCGGGCGGCCTCGAAGGTCTCCAGCGCGGACTCGGCGGACTCGTCCCGCAGGAAGCACATGATCAGCTGCGTGCTGATGCCGTACCGCTCCTCGGCGCGCTCCAGCGCCCGGGTCAGCCCGTCCACCACCACGCCCAGCGGCACCCCGCGCGCGGTGTGCGCCTGCGGGTCGAAGAAGATCTCCGCGTGGCGGACGCCCTGCTCGGCGGCCCGGGCCAGGTAGGCGTCGGCGAGGTCGGCGAAGTCGTCCTCGGTCCGCAGCACGGCCATCAGCGCGTAGTAGAGGTCCAGGAAGGACTGGAGGTCGCTGAAGGAGTACGCCTCGCGCAGCGCCTCGGTGTCGGCGTACGGCAGCTCGACACCGTTGCGGGCGGCGAGCTCGAAGGCGAGTTCGGGCTCCAGGGTGCCTTCGATGTGCAGGTGGAGTTCGGCCTTGGGAAGCGGCATGTGGGTGTCCGAGCGCTAGCGGGGTGGTCCTGAACGTGTACGGAAGGATTCATCCTATGATCCGCGCCGACGGACCGGGTGCAGCGGCGGCGGACGGCGGGCACCCTGGAGGAGGGGACTTCCGCCGAGGAGGCACCGAGATGCGGCACGCCGAAGACCCGCACATCCGGCCCGCGGGCATCTCCGCGCACGCCCTGGGCAACGACACGCTCCTGCACGAGCTGGAGCAGCTGCACCGCACGCGGCACGAGACGTTCCTGTACGGCTCGGAGGAGGCGCTGAAGCGGCACACGCTGCGCACCGGGGAGCTGGAGGCCGAGTACCTGCACCGCTTCCCGAGCCGGCAGGTCACCGCCGCGCGGACCAGGGCCGGGGCCCGCGCCCGGGAGGCGGCGGCCCGGGTGGAGTCGCTGCCGGAGTGACGGGGCGGGCCGCGCGCCCGCCGGGACACGCCGGGCGCCCGGTGGCGTGCCCGGAGGCGGGCGGTCGGGGAGGGTGTGAGGGCAGACGCACCGGACCGTGACCCCACCTGGGAGCCCCGCATGCCCATCGCCAGCGTCAACCCCGCGACCGGCGAGACCGTCCAGACCTTCGAGCCGCTCGACGCGGCCGGCATCGAACGGCGGCTGGCCCGCGCCGAGGCCGCCTTCCACAGCTACCGCGGCACCCCGTTCGCCGCCCGCGCCGAACTGATGCGCCGCGCCGCCGACCTGCTGGACCGGGAGCTGGAGGCGGTCGCCCGCACCATGACCGAGGAGATGGGCAAGCCGCTCGCCGCCTCCCGCGCCGAGGTCGCCAAGTGCGGGAAGGCGATGCGCTGGTACGCGGACCACGCCGAGGAGCTGCTCGCCGACGAGCACCCGGCCCCGGCCGACGTCGCCGACTCCGGTGCCTCCCGGGCCTTTGTCCGCTACCGTCCGCTCGGTCCGGTTCTTGCCGTCATGCCCTGGAACTTTCCACTCTGGCAGGTCCTCCGGTTCGCCGCGCCGGCCCTGATGGCGGGCAACGTCGGCCTGCTCAAGCACGCGTCGAACGTGCCGCGCACCGCGCTGGCGATCGAGGAGCTGTTCCAGCGGGCCGGGTTCCCGGAGGGCTGCTTCCAGACCCTGTTGATCGGCTCGGGCGCGGTGGAGGGCGTGATCCGGGACCGCCGGGTCGTCGCCGTCACCCTCACCGGCAGCGAGCCGGCCGGGCGGGCGGTCGCGGCCACCGCGGCGGACGAGGTGAAGAAGGCCGTCCTGGAGCTGGGCGGCAGCGACCCCTTCGTCGTGCTGCCGAGCGCCGACCTGGACGCGGCGGTGCGCACCGCCGTCCGGGCCCGGGTGCAGAACAACGGCCAGTCCTGCATCGCCGCCAAGCGCTTCATCGTGCACACCGACGTGTACGACCGCTTCACCGCCGCCTTCACCGCGGCGATGGGCGCGCTGAAGGTCGGCGACCCGATGGACGAGTCCACCGACGTCGGCCCGCTGGCCAGCCGCCAGGGCCGGGACGACCTGGAGGAGCTGGTCGAGGACGCCCGGGTGCACGGCGCCCGGGTGGAGTGCGGCGGCGGGCGCCCGGAGGGCTGGGACACCGGCTGGTTCTACGAGCCGACGGTGCTGACGGGCATCACCCCGGCGATGCGGATCCACCTGGAGGAGACCTTCGGCCCGGTCGCCACCGTCTACCGGGTGGCCGACCTGGACGAGGCGGTGGCGGTCGCCAACGACACCCCGTTCGGGCTGAGCGCCAACGTCTGGACCACCGACGAGGCCGAGCGGGAGCGCTTCGTCCGGGACATCCAGGCCGGCGGGGTGTTCTTCAACGGGATGACGGCCTCGCACCCGGCGCTGCCGTTCGGCGGCGTCAAGCGCTCCGGGTTCGGGCGGGAGCTGTCCGGGCACGGGATCCGGGAGTTCTGCAACGTCACCACGGTGTGGATCGGCTGAGCCCTCCCGGGCCCGCGCCCGTCCGGCCCCGCGCCCGTCCCGACCGGGTCAGGACGCCATCCGGTGCCGGCCCGGCCCCGGGGTCATCCAGCGGGCGACCACGCCGCCCATCGCGATGAGCGTCAGGCCCCAGAAGACCGCCATCGGCACCAGCACGGGCAGCAGGCTCACCTGGACCGCGACCATGCAGAGGCCGATCGAGAGCGCGATCATGAACGTCACCACGGTGGGGCTGAGGCTGAGCAGCCAGTGCCAGACGCGGTGCCCGAAGCCCCGGGCCCTGCGGGTTGCGGGGTCGGCCTCGGCCCGGGCGTCGAGTTCGGCGTCGAGTTCCTTGTAGGTCAGCAGGTCCATCGGGATCGCCTCCAGTGCTGGACGGCTGGACGGGAGGGGTGCCTGGCCCCGGTGGGGTCAGGAGGCCTTGCGGGGAGCCGAGGGCTTCCGGGTGGTGGTCTTCTTCGCCGCCGGGCTCCTCGCGGAGGTCTTCCCGGCGGACTTCTCGGAGGCGGCCGTCTCGGAGGGGGCCTTCCCGGAAGCTGCCGCCTTCGAGGCGCTCCGCTTCACCGGGGCGCGCTTGCGCGGCGCGGGCTCCGCCTCCTCCGGGGCGGCCTCCCCGGCCCCGCCGCCCCGCCCGCCCCTGGCCTGCTTGAGGCTGCTGCGCAGCGCCTCCATCAGGTCGATCACGTTGTCCGGAGCCTCGCCCGGCTCCTCCTCGTGCGGGACCTCGACGCCCTCCAGCCGCGCGGTGATCACCTGCTGCAGCGCCTGCTGGTAGTCGTCGTGCAGCTGGGACAGGTCGAAGTCCTCGGAGAGGGTGTCCATCAGCGACCGCGCCATCTTGAGCTCCTGCGGCCGGACGGCGACGTCGCCCTCGGGCGCGATGCCGGCCGCCGGGCGGACCTCGTCGGGCCAGATGCAGGTCTGCAGCACCAGGGTGTTGTCGTGCACCCGCAGCACCGCGGGCGACTCCCGGGTGCGCAGCGCGATCTTGGTGACGGCGATCTGCCCGGAGTCGGTGAGCGCGTCGCGCAGCAGCGCGTACGGCTTGGCGGCGGCCTTGTCGGCGACGCCCACGTAGTAGGCCTTGGAGAACATCAGCGGGTCGATCTCGCCCTCGTCCACGAAGGCCAGCACGTCGATGATCTTCTTGCTGGGCAGCGGCAGGTCGGCGAGGTCCTCGTCGGAGAGCGTGACGGTCCGCCCGTCGGGGGACTCGTACCCCTTGGCGATCTCCGCGTACGGGACCTCCTTCTCCTCCCGCTCGCAGTACCGCTTCATCCGCACCCGGCCGCCGTCCTTGGCGTGCACCTGGTGCAGCGGGACGTCGTGCTCCTGGGTCGCGGAGTACAGGTGGACGGGGATGCTGACCAGCCCGAAGCTGATCGTCCCCTTCCAGGTGGTCTGCATGGGGTCGCTCCTGACCGGCACCGGGAGCCGACCGGCACCGAGAACGCTCGGGATGCTCCTACGGCATGTCCCGAGAGTCCCACTGTGCTCTGGTTTGCCCCGATCGTCCACAGCGCGTCGACAATGGGCCGAGGAGGTCGACGCGGATGGGTATCCGGAGCCGAGGAAACCAGCGGGGCCGGCGGAACCAGCGGGAACGCGACCAGGCGCCGCCGCCGGAGCGGTACGGCTACCTGGTGACGTACGCGGTGCGGGGCGAGCCCGGCGCACGGCGCGCGGAAGTCACGGTGCTGCCCGGATACTCGCAGGAGGACGACATCCCCCGGATCCTCGCCGCCCGGCTCACCGGGCGGCCGGCGGACGAGGCGTCGATCACCGTCCTCGACGTGCGGCCGATCTGACCGGCCACCCGCGGGCGATTTGAGCCCCAACAGAGCTTGGCGACCTTTCCGAATGCTGACGATGCGTCAGATTTGAGGTTTCCATGCCACCTTTCCACCCACCCCGACCAGGCCTTTTCCGTCCGTTGAGCGAACAGTTACCAAAGGATTGTTCCGATACTCGGGCGTAGAAGTTAGGTTGCGACGCAATGCGCGGGTCAGTCCCCCACCCTCGGCGCGACGAGCCGAGGGACACGCCGCGCGGGAAAGGCACAGGGCACCCAGATGAGTGCGGACACCACCAAGCCCCCGGCCACGGCCACCAAGCTCCCCCACCAGACCGGGCCGATCGGCCACGGCGGCGACGGCCACCTGAAGGCCGGACTCAAGAACCGCCACCTGTCGATGATCGCCATCGGCGGCGTGATCGGCGCCGGCCTGTTCGTCGGCTCCGGCGCGGGCATCGCGACCACCGGCCCGGGCATCCTGCTCTCCTACGCCATGGCCGGCGTGCTGGTCGTCCTGGTGATGCGGATGCTCGGTGAGATGGCCGCGGCCGACCCGCAGAGCGGCTCGTTCTCGGCGTACGCGGACCGGGCGCTCGGCCGCTGGGCCGGGTTCAGCATCGGCTGGCTGTACTGGTTCTTCTGGGTGGTGGTGCTCGCGGTCGAGGCGACGGCCGGCGCGAAGATCCTCAACAACTGGGTGCCGGGCGTCCCCCAGTGGGGCTGGGCCCTGATAGTCATGGCGGTGCTGACCGCCACCAACCTCTTCTCGGTGGCCTCCTACGGCGAGTTCGAGTTCTGGTTCGCCGGGATCAAGGTGGTCGCGATCGCCGCGTTCCTGGTGATCGGCACCCTCGCCGCCTTCGGCCTGCTGCCGGGCACCCACGCGGTCGGCGCCAGCAACCTCACCGGCCACGGCGGGTTCCTGCCGCACGGGGTGGGGGCGGTGTTCACGGGCATGCTCACCGTGGTCTTCGCCTTCATGGGCAGCGAGATCGTGACCCTGGCCGCCGGCGAGTCGGAGAACCCGGAGAAGGCCGTCTCCAAGGCCACCAACAGCGTGATCTGGCGGATCGGGATCTTCTACCTGGGCTCGATCCTGCTGGTGGTCACCCTGCTGCCCTGGGACTCCGCCGACGTCAAGGCGAGCCCGTACGTGGCGGTGCTGGACCACATCGGCATCCCGGGCGCCGGCCAGGTGATGGACGTGATCGTGCTGACGGCGGTGCTGTCCTGCCTCAACTCCGGGATGTACACGGCCTCCCGGATGGCGTTCTCGCTGGGCCAGCGCGGGGACGCGCCCAAGGCCTTCGCCACGGTGACCTCGCGCGGCGTGCCGCGGGTGGCGATCCTCTCCTCGGTGGTCTTCGGCTTCGTCGCGGTGTTCTTCAACTACACCTCGCCGGACACCGTGTTCGCCTTCCTGCTCAACTCCTCCGGCGCCGTCGCGCTCTTCGTCTGGCTGGTGATCTGCGCGACCCAGCTGCGGATGCGCAGGATCATCGAGCGCGAGATGCCCGAGCGGCACACCGTCCGGATGTGGCTGTACCCGTACCTGACCTGGACGGCCATGGGCATGATCGGGTTCGTCATGGCGTACATGTTCACCGACGCCGACGGACGCAAGCAGATGTACCTGTCGCTGGTCGCCGCAGCCATCGTGCTGGCGGCCTCGGCCGTGGTGGGCCGACGGCGGCGGGCCGCGGTGGCGGCGGCGGGCTCCTGACCCGTCCGCCCCGCGCGGGAACGCCGGGCCCGGGAGCCGATGCGGAGGCTCCCGGGCCCGGCGCCGTTCTGCTCGGCGCAGCGCACCGCCCGATGCCACGCCGCCCGGCACCACACCGCCCGTCCAGTTTGACCAAGGCACGTCAATGGGGATACCAGGGCCGGGCGCTCCCCCACGAGCGCTCCCCCCGCCCCCTCCGGGAGACCCCGTGCCGTCCCTACCCGCCCCCACGCCACCCCCGCCGCCACCACCCCAGCCGCCTCAGCCGCCGCCCCGTACGGGGCCCGGGTCCGCGCGCCTGCGCTTCGGCCGCCGGCTGCGCCACTGGCGCGAGGCCCGGGGCCTCAGCCAGGCCGAGTTCGGCCGGCTGCTCGGCTACCACGACTCGCTGATCAGCCGGGTGGAGAACGCCCATCGCTGGCCACCACCCGGAATGCCCGCCCGGGCCGACGAACTCCTGCACGCCGACGGCGAGTTGGCGGACCTCTGGCAGGCCGTCCAGCAGGAGCGCGAACACCTCGGCGAACGCGCCGCCGCCACCCGGCCACCGCTCGACACCACCGCCACCGGCCCGCCGGACGCCGCCACCGTCGAAGTGCTCGCCCACCTGCTCGCCGTCTACCGCGCCGCCGCGGGCCGGATCGGCGGCGAGGAACTGGCCACCGTCCTGGAGCACCACGCCCACACCCTGCTCGGCCGGCCGCACCCCGACCCGCACCAGTACCCCGACCCGCGCGAGCACCCCGCCGCCGACCGCTCGCTCGCCGCCCAGTACGCCGAACTCGCCGGCTGGGCCCACTTCGAGGGCGACCGCCACGCCCGCGCGCTCAGCTGGTACGCCACCGGGCTGGAGTGGGCACGCGCGACCGGCGACCGGATCACCGCGGCCGCGCTGCTCGCCCGGCAGAGCACCCTGTACTGGTGGCACGGCGACCCGGCCACCGCGCTCGCCCTGGCCGAGGCCGCCCGGACCACCGCGCCTCCCCTGCCGGGGCTGCGGGCCTGGACCGCCGTCGCCCAGGCCCACGCCCACGCGCTGGCCGGCCGGGCCCCGCTGGTGCGCCGGACCCTGGCGGAGGCCCGGCGACTGACCGACACCGCGCTGCGCACCGGCGAACCGACACCCTGGGCGGACCGCGCCGACCTGGTCCTGGCCGTCGCGCACGGCACCTGCCACCGGGACCTCGCCGTCCGCACCGGCCGCGCCGGCCACGCCCGCACCGCGGCGGCCTGGCTGGAGGCCGCCCTACGGCTCCTCGACCCGGCCGCCCGCCCGCGCGACCACGCCCTGGTCACCGCCCGCCTCGCCGGCGCCCACGCCCTCGCCGGCCGCACCGACGCCGCCGTCGCCCTGCTCACCCGGCTGCCCCCGCACACCGCCGGCCGCATCGCCCGGGAGCGACGGCGGGCCGAGGAGTGGCTGCGCGGGTGAGGCTCCCCGGGCACGGCCGTCCCCGGTCCGTCACGGAACGGCAGGACCGGCCACCACCTGCGGGTGTGGTGACCGGCCCTGCCGTACCGCTTCGACCGGCCCTACCGGGTCGGATCAGTGACCTTCCGGGTCAGCCCGGGGACCCGCCGGGTCGGATCAGAGGCCGGCCGCCGCCGCGGCGATGTCGGCCGCGTAGGTGCTCACCTGGGTGTAGACGCCCGGGTAGCCCGCGCGGGCGCAGCCGTTGCCCCAGCTGACGATGCCGACCTGGACCCAGCGGCCCGCCGCGTCCTGCCGGACCATCGGGCCGCCGGAGTCACCCTGGCAGGTGTCGACGCCGCCCTGGGAGACGTAGCCCGCGCAGAGCGAGCCGGCCGCGTTCAGCCCCGGGTAGGCGCGGGCGCAGGTGGCGTCGTCGACGAACGGCACGGTCGCCTTGAGCAGGTACCGCTGCTGGCCGCCGCCCTCGCGCGCGGCGCCCCACCCCATGATGGTGAAGGTGCCGCTGTCGTAGGCGGTGGAGGTGGCGATCGGCAGGGTGCTGACCTGGCCGCCGGTCACCGGCGAGGCCAGCTTGATCAGCGCCCAGTCGTCGCCGTTCTCGGCGCCGGTGAAGGCGGGCGACTGGTACACGTACGAGGAGCGGACCTTGACCGCGCTGCCGCTGTTCAGGTCGACCGCCCCCGCGGTGGCGGTGATGCTGCTGTCGGCGCCGGTGCCGTCGACGCAGTGGGCGGCGGTGAGCACGATCTGCGAGGTGTAGAGCGCGCCGCCGCAGCCCATCGAGAGCCGCACCACGAACGGGAACTCGCCCTGCGCCGCCCGCGTGCCGCCGACCACGCTCGGCGACGGCTCGGGTGAGGCGGCGGCGGGCAGCACGAGCGCTCCGGCGCCGAGCACCAGGCCGGCCAGCAGGCAGACGAACCTGCCGAGTTGACGCTTCATCAGATCCTCCTTGCAGGTGGGGGAAGACCGAGAGTGGCCCGGCGGGCGGCGCGATAGGAGGGGTCCGCCCTTGCCGGTCGGATCTGGCAGGAACACGGCAATGAGGGGTTCCGGGTGCGGAGGGCCCGGGACGATCGCACACCGAACCCCGCGGCCCGCCCCGGGGAATCCCGTGCGCGACCCCCGGACCCGTCACCGGCCGCTCACTCCGCGTCGACGCCGCGCCCGCCGGCGTGTGAGCCCGCCCACAGCGGGATCGCCATCCACGATCCCCGGTAGTGGACGCGCTCCCAGCAGCACCGCCCCCGGCACCGTCGAGCCGCCCCGACCGGGCCGCCCGCGACCGCGATCCGCCTGAAGAACACAGGCCACCGCACCTGCCGGCGGTGCGATCCTTCACCACCCCCGGGCTGCCACCTCCGGATGGAGGATCCGGACAAATATGCCCAAATAAGCCGCCGGGCCCCGCTCCGGCCAACCCTCAGCCACGACCCTGCGTAGTAGCGAACGCCTTTGCCACCCGTCCCCGGCCCTGCCAAGAATGGCCCGTCGCCAGACAGCGCAGCCGACCACCCCCCGCCGCCGCGCAGCCCGCCCGCCCCGCCGTTTCCGCCGGGGCGCCACGGCCGTCCAGGGCGGCCGCACGGGCCCCGCTCACCCGGAGCCCACGCGATGCCCCGCCCCCGGTGCCACCGGCACGGCCCCCGACGGAGAAGGATCGTCCGCCCCATGCAGCTCAGCCATGCCCGCCGCAACTCCCTGATCACCGGCGTCGCCACCCTCGTGGTCGCGAGCGCCGCCACCGCGGCCCTCGCCATCCCGCAGGCCGGGAACGGCACCGAGGCCGCCCCCGTGGCCGCCGTGTCGGTGGACGGCACGCTGGTCGCCGAGCAGGGCCAGGCCGACACCGCTGCCGCCGGCGCCGCCGAGCAGGCCGCCCAGGAGGCCCAGGCCAAGGCCGAGGCGGACACCGCCGCCCAGGCCCAGGCCGAGGCGCAGGCCCAGGCGGACGCCAAGGCCAAGGCCGACGCCGAGGCCGCCGCCTCCCGCTCCCAGGAGCGCCAGGACCTGAACAGCGCCCCGGCCGCCTACTCCGGCACCCCGCAGCAGATCGCCGCGCAGATCGTGCCGGCCGGCCAGCTCCAGTGCTTCAGCAACATCGTGTTCCGCGAGAGCAGCTGGAACCCCCTCGCGGTGAACGCCTCCTCCGGCGCCTACGGCCTGGTCCAGGCCCTGCCCGGCTCCAAGATGGCCTCCGCGGGCGCCGACTGGCGCACCAACCCGGCCACCCAGATCAAGTGGGGCCTGAACTACATGAACACCCGCTACGGCAGCCCCTGCGCCGCCTGGTCGTTCTGGCAGTCCCACCACTGGTACTAGGCCGACCCCCGATCGGCCGCCGAGGGCCCGCGACGCACCGCGCGTCGCGGGCCCCGGCGCGCATCACCCCAGGTCGGAAGCCGGGCCGGGACCCGGGGCGGAGCCCGGGCCGGGCGTGGACACGTCCGGAAGGCGGCGTGAAGATCTGGCGCACACTCGTACGGTTTGCCACTGATTGATCGGAATTACGGACCGTCAGGGCTTTGCCACGGTTCGCGAGCCCTCTTACGCTCCGGCGTCATGCCCTCACCCCTGATCAGCGTCGTGCTCCCCGCCTACGACCAGCACGAACAGCTCGCCGACTGCCTGGACTCGCTGCTCGCCCAGTCCCTGGCCGACGTCGAGGTGATCGTGGTCGCCGACCGCTCCCCCGAGACCGCGGACGGGCTCGCCGACGCGTACGCCGCCCGGCACCCGCAGGTGTCGGTGCTGCACCTGAACGCCGCGGTCGGGGTCGGGGCGAGCCGGAACGCGGGCGCGGCGCGGGCCACCGGCGAGTACCTGCTGTTCCTGGACGCCGACCACCTGCTGCCCCGGGACGCGCTGCGCACGCTCGCCGACCGGCTCCGGCAGACCGGCCCAGTGGACGTGCTGCTGTTCGGCCACTCCCGCCGGCACCAGGACCGGGACTGGCCGGGCGGCGCCGAGGCGCTGCTCGCCGAGGCCGGCCCCGAGCCGTTCGCGCCCTTCGACCGGCCCGCGCTGTTCGGCGCGCCGCCGCTGGCCTGGGACCGGCTGGTCCGCCGCGGCCACTGGGCCGAGCTGGGCCTGGCCTTCCCGCCCGGCCGCTACGAGGAGGTCCCGGTGGCGCACGCGGCGCTGCTCGGCGCCCGGACGGCCGCCGTGCTGGCCCGCGAGTGCGTCCAGCTCCGCCGCCGGGAGACCGTCCACCCGGCGGGCGGCCCGGGCAGCAGCGTCTTCGACCTGTTCGAGCAGTACGAGCGCAGCTTCGCCCTGCTGGAGGACCAGCCGCACCTGTACGCGGTGCGCGAGGCGCTGTTCGTCCGGATGATCCGGCACTACCTGTTCGTCTTCGACCTGGCCGGCTGCGTCACCCGCGCCGAGCGGCCGCAGTTCTTCCACCGCGCCGCCGAGCACCACCGCCGCTTCCAGCCGCCCGGCCACCGCCGGCCGGGCGGCCGCGAGGGGATCAAGTTCTCGCTGCTGGCGGGCGGCGCGTACCCGGCCTTCGAGGTGGCCAAGCTCTCCCACATCGCGCGCGGCACGCTCACCGGGCGGAAGTAGCCGGGGCACCCCCACCCGGGTGAGCCGGGCGCCGCGCCCGGTACCGGTGCGGCGGCGCGGCTGCGATCATCGGCGGAGCCGTACTCCTGGGAGGTCCTGGTGAGCCGTCCGTCCGCCGTCCCCGGGGCCGAGTTGGCCCGTGAGCTGACCGCCGTGCTGCGCGGCGAGGTCCGCTTCGGCGCCGCCGAGCGCACCGTCTACAGCCAGGACGCCTCCAACTACCGGCAGTTGCCGCTCGGCGTGGTCAAGCCGGCCGACCTCGACGACGTGCGCACCGCGCTGGCGCTCTGCCGCGCCCACCGGGTGCCGGTGGTGGCGCGCGGGGCCGGGACGAGCATCGGCGGGCAGGCGATCGGCCCGGGCGCGGTGGTGCTGGACTTCCGCCGCCACCTCGGCGCGGTGCTGGAGATCGACCCGGGGGCCCGCACCGCGCGCGTCCAGCCCGGCACCGTGCTGGACGACCTCCAGCGCGCCACCAGGCCGTACGGGCTGCGCTTCGGGCCCGACCCGTCCACGCACAGCCGGTGCACCCTCGGCGGCATGATCGGCAACGACTCCTGCGGCTCCCACTCGCTCGCCTGGGGGCGCACCGCCGACAACGTCGAGCGGCTGGAGCTGCTGCTCGCGGACGGCACCGAGCTGACCGTCGGCGGGCGGCTCACCCCCGCGGAGCGCGCCGCGCTCGCCGCGCTGCCCGGGCGGGTCGGCCAACTCCACACCGGGCTGCAGGAGTTCACCGACCGCAACCTCGCCGCCATCCGGCAGGGCATGCCGCGGCTGCCCCGCCGCACCTCCGGCTACCCGCTGGACGCGCTGCTGCCCGAGCAGGGCCACGACCTGGCCCGGGCGCTCACCGGCACCGAGGGCACCTGCGCGCTGCTGCTCGGCGCCACCGTCCGCCTGGTCGAGGACCCGCCGGCCCGGGCCCTGGTGGTGGCCGGCTACCCCGACGAGGGCGCCGCCGCCGACGCCGTCCCGGCGCTGCTGCCGTACGGTCCGCTGACCGCCGAGGGCATGGCGGCCGACCTGATCGCCGCGCTGCTCGCCGCCGGGCCCCGCCCGCCCGCGCTGGACCGGCTGCCCGCCGGCGAGTGCTGGCTGTTCCTGGAGACCGGCGGCGACACCCCGCGGGCCGCCTACCAGGCCGCCCGCCGGCTCGCCGACGCGGTGAAGCGCGAGCGCTCGGCCGCTGTCGCCCTGGTCACCGACCCGGTCGAGCAGCGCCAGCTGTGGGCCGTCCGGGAGGCGGGCGCGGGGATCGTCACCCGGCTGCCCGGCGGCGGCGAGGCCTGGCCCGGCTGGGAGGACTCCGCCGTCCCGCCCGAGCGGCTCGGCGACTACCTGCGGGCCCTGCGCGCCCTGCTGCGCCGGCACAGCCTGCACGGCGTCCCGTACGGGCACTTCGGCGACGGCTGCGTGCACCTGCGGATCGACTTCCCGCTGGACGAGCCCCAAGGGGTGCTGGTCTTCCGGGAGTTCCTGGAGCAGGCGGCCGATCTGGCGGTCTCGTACGGAGGTTCGCTCTCCGGCGAGCACGGCGACGGGCAGGCCCGCTCGGAGCTGCTGCCGCGCATGTACCCGCCCGAAATCATCAGCCTGTTCGGGGAGTTCAAGCGGATCTGGGACCCGGAGAACCTGCTCAACCCGGGCGCGCTGGTCGACCCGCGCCCGCTCGACGCCGACCTGCGCTTCGTCACGGCCCCGCGCCGGACGCTGCCGCTGGCCCTCCCGTACGAGCAGGACGGCGGCAGCCTGGTGAAGGCGGTGCACCGCTGCGTGGGCGTCGCCAAGTGCGTGGCCCCGGGCAGCGGGGTGATGTGCCCGAGCTACCTGGCCACCGGCGAGGAGCGGCACTCCACCCGGGGGCGGGCCCGGCTGCTCGCCGAGATGCTGCGGGGGGACGCGATCCCGGACGGCTGGCGCTCGGAGGAGGTGCGGGAGGCGCTGGACCTCTGCCTGAGCTGCAAGGGCTGCGCGAGCGACTGCCCCGTCCACGTCGACATGGCGACCTACAAGTCCGAGTTCCTGTACCAGCACTACCGGCGCCGGCCGCGCCCGCTCGCGCACTACTCGATGGGCTGGCTGCCGCTCTGGCTGCGGGCCGCCTCGCTCGCGCCCGGGGCCGCCAACACCCTCGCCCGTTCCCGGGCCGGGGGGCTGCTCAAGCGGCTCGGCGGGATCGACCGGCGCCGGGTGCTGCCGGTCCTCCCGCCGGAGACCTTCACCGCGTGGTACCGGCGGCACCGCGCCACCCACCCGGCCCCGGCGGGCGCCCGGCCGGTGCTGCTGTGGCCGGACACCTTCTCCGACCGCCTCCAGCCGAGCGTGCTGCGCTCGGCCGTCGAGGTGCTGGAGCACCTGGGCTTCGACGTCCGGCTGCCCCCGGGCCCGGTCTGCTGCGGCCTCACCTGGTACTCCACCGGCCAACTCGGCACCGCACGAAGGGTGCTGCGGCGCAGCCTGCGGGCACTGGACGGAGCTGGGGTCCAGGCCGACACCCCCGTGATCGGCCTGGACCCCAGCTGCACCGCGACCCTGCGCGAGGAGCTGCCCCGGCTGCTCGGCGCGGAGGGCCGCCCGCTCGCCGACCGCACCCGCACCTTCGCCGAGTTCCTCGACGAGTTCGCCCCGGACGCCCCGCTCCCCCGGATCCCGCTGGACGCCGTCACCCAGACCCACTGCCACCAGCACGCGGTGCTCGGCAGCGCCGCCGACCGCCGGCTGGAGGCCCGGCTCGGCCTGAACAACCGGGTGCTGGACGCCGGTTGCTGCGGCCTGGCGGGCAACTTCGGCTTCGAACGGGGCCACTTCGAGGCGTCCGAGGCCATCGCAGAGCGGGTGCTGCTGCCCGGGCTCCGGGCCGCCGGGCCGCAGGCGGTGGTCCTGGCGGACGGCTTCAGCTGCCGCACCCAGATCGCCCAACTCGCGGACGGGCGGCGGGCCCTGCACCTCGCGGAGCTGATCGCCCGGGAGCTGCGGGATCAGTCCTGACGGTGCGCCGCGAGGAAGGCCCCGGCGTGGGCCGCGGCCTCCTCCCTGGTCCGGTGGCTGGCCGCCGCCCCACCGGTGGCGCCGTCCGCGCCGGTGGCCGTCCAGCGCCAGTCTCCGGAGGCCTCGTCCTCCGCCAACTCGGCCGTTCCACCGAACAGTTCGAGCAGCCCGAGCCGCGCCACCGGACGACTGACGGCCTCCGGCCACTTCTTCCGGGCGCCCTGCCGGGTGATGCCCCAGGCGGCGCCGAGCTGCTCGTAACTGGCGCCGTAGGAACCCGCGGTGGCGGCCGCGCCCGCGGCGAGCAGCTTGACCTCGGCGTCCACCAGCTTCCAGGCGGACAGGACGGAGAGCGCGACCTCGACCGGCTCGGCGTTCCACATCCGTTCCGCGGGCAGGCCCGTCGCGCGGGCGCGCACGGCGGCGGCGAGGGGGTCGAGCGCGTCGAGGAGGGCCCTGGCCAGCGCGGCCCGCTCCTCCGGAGTGATCTCCACGGTCGTCATGGTGACAACTGTAGTTAACGAACTCATCCACGACAACCATAGTTACCGGCCGAACCGGTCCAGCGGGCTCGCACCCCGCTTCTCCGGCGCGAACGGCGTGCCCGAGGAGAGCGCCCGGAAGCCCACCACCAGCGCCTCCCCCAGGAAGCCCACCCCGATCGACAGCTGGATCGGACGGGCGTCCGCGGCCAGTCCGAAGTGCGCGGCGAGCGCGGCGAAGCCGGCCATCAGGGCCAGCGACACCGCCGCGACCAGGAAGGTCCGCCCGGTGTAGCGCTGCCACAGCACGCCCTCCCGCTCGTAGACCCGGATGGTGGCGCCGCGCACCGCCCCCAGCGCGACGCCGAGCCCGGCGCCCGCCGCGATCCAGCCATAGTCGGCCGCGCCGAGCCCGTGCTTCTGGGCGAGCGCCCACACGCCGAGGGCGGTGAGCACCACCGGCGGCGCGAAGAGGTCCCGGGCGTTGAGCGGTTCGCCGCGCAGCCGCCGGATCACCACCACCACGACCACGACGGCGATCAGCCCCGCGTGCACCCAGCCGTTCATTCCTGCCTCCCCGAATTTTTGTAGCTCGACCGTGCTAAATCAGCAATTTAGCTCGCTCGTGCTATAACGGCAACATGCCGAAGATCGTGGACCCCGCCGAACGCCGCCAGGCCGTCGCCGACGCCGTCCTGCGCGTCGCGGCCCGGGAGGGACTGGAGCACGCCTCCCTGCGCAACGTCGCCGAGGAGGCCGGACTGGCCGTCGGCTCGGTGCGGCACTACTTCGCCGGCAGCTCCGAGCTGATGATCTTCGCGATGCGCGAGCTGGCCCGGCGGATCGAGGCCCGCATCCGCGCCCACGCCGCCGCCCTGCTCGACCCGGCCGCCGCCGGCACCGACCGGCGCGAACGGACCGTCCGACTGCTCGCCGAGACCCTCCCGCTGGACGCCGGGCGCCGGGAGGAGTCCGCGCTCTGGCTCTCCTTCGTCACCGCCGCCCGCACCCGGCCCGACCTGCGGCCCCGCGCCGTCGAGATGCAGACCGGCCTCGACGACCTGGTCCGACGCGTCCTCGCCGAGTCCCGACGCGCCGGCGGCCTGGCCCCCGGCCTCGACCTCGACCTCGAGACCCGCCGGCTCTCCGCCCTGCTGGACGGCCTCACCCTCCAGGCCGTCCAGCACCCCGACCTGGTCGGCCCCGACGAGCTGCGCGCGGTGCTGCGCCGCCACCTCGACACCCTGGCCGCCCCCGCCTCCTGAGACCGCGCCAACACCCCCGAGGTCGCCGAGGTCGCCGAGGGCACGGAGAGCACCGACGGCACCGGGCCCCCGCCACCCACGCCACTCCGTCTACGCCCTGGGATGACCGGACCGGCACGACTGCGGCCCCCGCCCGTCCGTCGGCGGGGGCCGCAGCCCGCGTACGCGCAGCAGGGGGTGTCAGCCCTGGGCCGCCCCCGCGGGCGCCTCCTCCGCGCAGACCGCCGAGACGAACTCGGCGACCCGCGCCTGCGGCAGCCCGCGCGCGATGTCCGCCTCGCTGATCATGCCGACGAGCTTGTGCTCCGGGTGGTTGATCACCGGCAGCCGGCGCACCTGGTACTGCTCCATCACCCGCAGCACCTGCTCGCAGTCCTCGTCCGCCTCCACCGTCATCGGCCGCCCCTGCGCCAGCTCGCCCGCCGTCACCGACGCCGGGTCGCGGTCCTCGGCGACGCAGCGCAGCACGATGTCGCGGTCGGTCACGATCCCCAGCAGCTTGTCGCCCGGCCCGCAGATCGGCAGGGCGCCCACATGGCGCTCCCGCATGATCCGGGCGGCGGCCGCGAGCGTCTCGTGCTCACGGATGCACTCCGCGCCCGGGTGCATGATGTCGCTGGCTCTGGTCATGGTCCGCCTCCTGACCTGGCTTCCCGTTCCCCTCGTCCATCGTGGTCCGGGCGGATGGCCGACGCCACCGGGGCCGACCCGCTCACTCCGCTCCGTCCGGCCCGGCGGGGCCGCCGCGCCCGGCCCGGCCGTCCGGCGACTCCGGACGATCCAGCGGCGACTGCTCCAACACCTCTTCCAGGGGCGGGAGTTCATGCCTGGGCGGCTCCGGCTCCAGCCCCTCCTCCGGGATCTCGCCGCTCTCCACCGCCTCCTCCACGGCCTTCGCCCCGGCCGCGACCGCCGCCGCCGTCAGCAGGTTCCGCTGCTGGACCTCCGTGGCACTGTCCAGGAAGCGCAGCAGCTCCACCGGGAAGGGCAGCACCAGCGTCGAGTTCTTCTCCGCCGCCACCTCCACCACGGTCTGCAACAGCCGCAGTTGCAGCGCGGCCGGAGTCGCGCTCATCACGGCCGCGGCGTCCGACAGCCGCTGCGAGGCCTGGTACTCGCCGTCCGCCGTGATGATCCGGGCCCGCCGCTCCCGCTCGGCCTCCGCCTGCCGGGCGATCGAGCGCTTCATCGACTCCGGCAGCGCGACGTCCTTGATCTCCACCCGGTCGATCTCGATGCCCCAGCCCAGCGCCGGGCTGTCGATCATCAACTCCAGCCCCTGGTTGATCGGTTCCCGGTTGGCCAGCAGGTCGTCCAGCTCGCTCTTGCCGATGATCGAGCGCAGCGAGGTCTGCGCGACCTGGGAGATCGCGAAGTTGTAGTCCTGCACGTTGACGGTGGCCTTCACCGGGTCCACCACCCGGTAGTAGACCACCGCGTCCACCCGCACGGTCACGTTGTCCCGGGTGATGCCCTCCTGCGCCGGGATCGGCATCGTCACGATCTGCACGTTCACCCTGCGCAGCCGGTCCGCGACCGGCATCAGCGCCACCAGCCCCGGCTCGCGCACCTCGTCGCGCACCTTCCCGAAACGGAACACCACGCCCTTCTGGAACTGCTGGACGACCCTGATGCTCAGGCCCGCACAGATCACCCCGAGCCCGGCCAGCCCCCCGAGCGCACCCAGCACCGCATCGACGATCATCGCGGCCTCCTCGCGACCGGCGCACTGCGCGCACACCGGCGTCTCCGGCCGCCGCCGACCCGGACCGGCCGGGGACCGCCGGAGCAACTGATTCCACGCTACGCCTGCCCGGACGACGCCGGTACGAACGTCCGATTGCCCCTAGGATCTCGACCATGCCGACCGAGGCCGCGCCCTCCTCCCCCGCCGACGAGCCCTCCCACCTGGCGTCCGACCAGGCCGCCGACGACCCCGAGCACCCCCGGCACCCCGCCGAGGCGGCCGCCCGGGCCGCCGGACTCGCCGCGCTGGACCGCGTCGTCACCGGCTGCCGGGCCTGCCCGCGCCTGGTCGCGTGGCGCGAGGAGACCGCCCGCACCAAGCGCCGCGCCTACCAGGACCAGGACTACTGGGCCCGTCCCATCCCCGGCTTCGGCCCGCCGGACGCCCCGCTCGTCCTGGTCGGCCTCGCCCCCGCCGCCCACGGCGCCAACCGCACCGGCCGGATCTTCACCGGCGACCCCTCCGGCGACCTGCTCTACGCCGCCCTGTACGAGCTCGGGCTCGCCAACCGCCCCGAGTCCGTCCGCTACGGCGACGGCCTGGAACTGTCCGGCGTCCGGATCACCGACCCGGTCCGCTGCGCCCCGCCGGACAACAAGCCCAGCACCGCGGAACGCGACACCTGCCGGCCCTGGATCACCCGGGAGCTGGAGCTGATGCGCCCCACCGTGCGCACCCTCGTCGCCCTCGGCGGCTTCGCCTGGCAGGCGATGATGCCGGTGATCGCGGACGCCGGCTGGCGGCTCCCCCGCCCCCGCCCCGCCTTCGGCCACGCCGCCGTGGCCGCCTTCCCGGCCCGCGACGGCGGCCCGGACCTGCGGATGTACGGCTGCTACCACGTGAGCCCGCGCAACACCAACACCGGCCGGCTGACCACCGCGATGCTCCGGGACCTGCTGCGCGAAGCCGCCCGCTCGGCGGGGCTCGACCCCCGGTAGGGCGCGGCGAAGCGGTCCGGTCGGTCGAACCGGCGGGTGGCCGTGATCCCGCCGTCCACCGGCAGCGTGACGCCCGCGACGGACGAGGCCCGGTCGCCCAGCGGCCAGGCCGCCGCTACCCGAAGCGGGCCAGCTTCCGCCTGCCCGCCGGCCGCCAGACCTCCGGCAGCCGGCGCCGGGCGGCCTCCTCCGCGGCCAGCTGGCGGCCGTAGAGGACGCCGTAGCCGAAGGGCTCGCCGCCGCTCGCCGCGTGGGCGGCGAGGGTGCTCGCGGCGACCACCGCGTCCTGGTGCTCGCCCAGCACCTCCTGGACGGCCTTCATCCGCTGGGCGTAGCGCTCGGCCCGGGCGCCGACGGCCGGGGCGGCGGTCTCGCCGGCGTAGCGGGCGCGCTTGGCCGCCTTGCGGGCCGCGTGGAGGGCGAGGTCCCGTTCCCCGGGGGCGGCGGCGAGGGCGGCACGGACGCGTTCGGCGGTGCGGTCCTGTTCGCGGGCGGCGATCCGGGAGAGCTCCGGGACGGCGCCGCGGGCGGCGCGCGGGAGCAGCGGCGGGTCGGCGAGGAGGGTGGCGAGGGCCTCGCCGAGGGCCCGGCGGCGGGGGCTGTCGAGGGCGGCGACGACCTCCGGCCAGATCTGCCGGTACTCGGCCTCGCCCCACCGCTCCAGCGCGGCGGCGACCCGCTGCGGCCCGCATTCGGCGGGCAGCTCGCGGGCCTCGGCGGCGAGCCGTTCGGCCAGCACCTCGCGGTCCCGCGCCCCGCCGAGCGCGGCGGCGAGCCAGCGCAGCTCGGCGACCAGCTCGTCGGTGGCGCCGGGGGCGAACAGCCGCCGGAAGGTCCGCAGGGCGCTGCGCAGCCGCCGGCAGGCGACCCGCATCCGGTGCACGGCGTCCGGTTCGTCGGCCCGGACGGCCTCGTCCAGGCCGGCCAGCACCACGGCCTGCGCCTCGATGCGGGCCAGCAGCACCTGTCCCACCGTGGTCTCGGGTTTCGCCATGCGCGCTCGCCCCCTCGTCGGGTCAGCGGGAACGCCTTCCAGGCTAATGCGGCCGCGGCTGCTGTCGACCCGACGGGCGACCTCGCAGGCTACTGAGCGCGCGTCAGCCGGACCAGGGACCTACAGGCCCTCGTGCCGGACGCGGAGGCCATGGCATACTCCGGAGCGTGACGACCTCCTCCCACGCGACCAGGGCCCTGCGGGCCGCGGTGTTCACCGCGCTCGCCGTGCCGATGGCCGCGTTGGGCCAGGTGGTCATCACGGGCCGTCCGCTGCCGCTGTCGCTGGTGGCCACGGCCGGTGCCGTCGTCTTCCTGGTCGCGACCGTGCTGGCCGGCGGGGAGCGGCGGTTGCTGCACATCTCCGGCGTGATGGTGCCGGTCGAGCTGCTGCTCAACACCACGTTCAACCTGGGCCAGGCCGGCTGTTCGCCGGTGCTGGCCGGTCAGGTGCCCGCACGCGGGGTGAACCTGCTGGTCTGTGGCGGCGGTTCGGTGGACGGCTCGCTGCTGAGCGGCCCGCTGGGGCACACCGCCCAGTTGGCGCCCGCCGCGACCCAGCTGCTGCTCCTGCTGGTGCACCTGGTGATCGCGCTGGCGGCCTCCGCCTGGCTGCGGATGGGCGACGCCGCCCTGTCCGGTCTGGCCCGGGCGCTGCGCGCGCTGAGCGAGTCGCTGGCCGGCCCACTGCGCGCCCTGGTCGTCCTGCTGCTCCCGACCCCGGTCCGTCCGGTGCTGCGGGTGCCGCTGCCGGTGTCGGACCGCCCGCGGCCGCGCCGCGAGGACGTGGTGCTGAGCCCGGCGCCCCGGCGCGGTCCGCCCGCCTTCGCGCCTGCCTGCTGATCTCCGGCCTCATCTGATCATCCCCGTACCCGCCCGAAACGGGCACGGTACGCCCGCAGGCAGTGCGCACGACTCCCGCGTTCACCGACCCCGCCGCAGCAGCTGCGGCTTCCCGCGCGCACCCGCGCGCCGCGTACAGGAGTTGACTCCCCCGTGTCCCAGGACAAGAACAAGAAGCGCATCAGTGCCCGCGAGCGGATCCAGGAGGCGCAGCGCCGCGAGCAGCAGGCCGCCAAGCGCCGTCAGCGGATCGTCGTGACGGTCTCCGCCGTCGTCGTGCTGGCCCTCGCGGGCGGTGTCGCCGTGGCGGTCAACTCGGCCTCGGACAAGAACGACAAGTCCTCCGCCGCCGCGTCCGCGCCGCTGGTCACCCCGGCCAACGCCTCCGGCCCGAACGGCACGGTGATCACCTACGGCAAGGCCGACGCCCCGCACACCATGGCGGTCTACGAGGACTTCCGCTGCCCGGTCTGCAAGCACTTCGAGGCGGCGAACGGCGAGACCGTCAAGAAGCTCACCGAGGACGGCCAGATCAAGGTGGAGTTCCACCTGGCGGCCTTCCTGGACAAGAGCCTCGGCGGCAAGGGCTCGCGCACCGCGCTGGCCGCCGTCGGCGCCGCGCTGAACGAGGGCGTGGACCAGTTCAAGGCGTTCCACGACGTGCTGTACGCCAACCAGCCGGACGAGCGCGAGGACGGCTTCGGCGACGTCAACCACATCCTGGACCTGGCCGGCCAGGTGCCCGGGCTGAAGACGGACGCCTTCGTGAAGGCGGTGACCGACAAGACCTACGCCCCGTGGGCGGCCAAGGTCGCCGACGCGTTCAACGACAGCGGCGTGACCGGCACTCCGACCGTCAAGGTGGACGGCAAGCAGATCACCCTGTTCGCCGGGAACGCCGTGGTCCCGCCGGAGCAGTTCACCGCGCAGGTGAAGCAGGCCGCCGGCCTCCAGTAGGCCGCGCCCCCACCCCCGCGCACCACCTCACCACCGCACCGTACGGCACCACCCGGCCCGGCCGAACTCCCGGCCGGGCCGGCTCCTCCCAGCCAGCCACCGGAGTGTGCTGCCATGTCCGCTGCTACCACCGTGCCCCCGTCCCGCTCCGCTCCCGACGACGCCGCCCGGGCCCGGGCCCCGATCGGCGCGAGCCGGGCCTACGCCTTCCTGCTGTTCCTCGGCGGTCTGGTCGGGCTGGCCGCCTCGGCGGTCCTGACCTTCGACAAGCTCCGCATCCTGGAGAACCCCTCCTACGTCCCCAACTGCAACATCAACCCGGTGATCAGCTGCGGTTCGGTGATGCGCACCGAGCAGGCGGAGGTCTTCGGCTTCCCGAACCCGCTGCTCGGGCTGGCCGCCTTCGGCGCGCTGGCGGCGATCGGTGCGGGGCTGCTCGCCGGTGCGGCGTACCGGCGCTGGTTCTGGCTGGGGCTGAACGCGGGCACCGCGGTAGGCGTGGGGTTCGCGCACTGGCTGATCTACCAGGCGCTGTACGACATCGGCGCGCTCTGCCCGTACTGCATGGTGGTGTGGGCGACGGTGGTGGCGCTGTTCTGGTACACCACGCTGCACAACCTGCGCTCGGGCGTGATCCCGGTGGGCCCGCGGCTGGCCGTGGTCGTCCGGGAGGCGGCGCGCTACCACTGGGCGCTGCCGGTGCTGTGGGCGGCGGTGATCGCGCTGCTGGTCCTCAACCGGTTCTGGTACTACTGGAGCACGCTCCTCTGACCGTCCGTCACCCCACGTACCCGTCCGAGTGCAGCAGCGTGGCGGCGCCCGTCCGCCGGGCCTCCAGGGCCCCGGTGAGCCGGCGCGCCGCACCGGGCTGCAGCAGGACCACCGCCTGGGCCGGGGTGAAGTACCCGTGGTCGGCGATCTCCTCGACCTGCGCCCGGACCACCGACCCGGCCGCGACCGTCCCGCCGTCGAACATGAACTGCACGGCGGGGTGGGCGTGTTCGCCCTGGTCGGGGATGGCGTCGCGCCACTCCACGACGAGCAGCCGCAGCGGCCCCGCCAACAGCCCCGTCTCCTCGTACAGTTCGCGGGCGGCGCACTCGGCGGGCCCCTCCCCCGGGTCCATCCCGCCGCCGGGGAACTGCCACTGGTCGCGGTAACTGGCCTTCAGCAGCAGGACCTTGCCCGCCTCGTCGGTGAGCAGCACGCTGCACCCGACGTAGGCGCGCACCATCCCGGCGAGCCACTCCTCCTCCGAGAGTGCCCAGGTGTCCGTCATCGCGCCTCCTCCGCCGACCGCCGCCGTCGGGGACAATCTGCCGCGATCCCCGCCCGCCAAACGGCTGTTCGCGCCGAATCCACCCGAATGAGTGCCGGGGGCGGCCTCAGCCGAAGACGGCCCGCCGGAAGGCGTTGCGCAGCTCGGTGAGCCGCTGGATGTCCCGGTCGTAGTGCACCTTGTTGGTGAGCAGCAGGGCCCAGCGGCCGAGCCGCCGGGAGACCCAGAAGCCGGTGCCGGTGAAGCCGTAGTGGACGAAGGTGCCCTCGGCCGGTCCGGTGCCGGGGGCGTACAGCCAGGACAGGCCGCGGGCGGGGGCGAGGCCGCCAGTCTGCTCGCGCAGCGACTCCTCGATCCACGCGCCACCCCAGGGCAGCCCGGGCGGCGGGGCGAGCAGAGCGATGAGGAAGCGGGCGAGGTCGCGGGCGGTGGAGAAGGCCCCGGCGTTGCCGGAGACCCCGCCGAGCAGCCGGGCCGAGGGGTCGTGGACGACGCCGCGCAGGTGGGCGCCGGCGCCCTGCTCGTACTCGGTGGGCGCAGTGCGGGCGGCGAGCGCGGCACCGAGCGGACCGTAGCGGGTGTCGGCCATGCCGAGCGGCCGCCAGGCCCACTGCTCGGCGAGCCGGTCCAGCGGCGCGCCGCCGAGGTCCTCGACCAGGTAGGTGAGCAGCACGGCGGCCCGGTCGGTGTACTCGACGGCCGCACCCGGCGGCCGGTGCGACGGGGCGGCGAGGACCCCGGCCCGGATCGCCGCCGGGTCGCGCCCGTAGAGCCGCTCGAAGCGGGTGTACGGGAGCATCCCGGCGGTGTGGGCCAGGAGTTGACGGACCGTCACCGCTCCGGCGGGGTGCCCGGCGGCGGGCGGCCACCAGGCGCCGAGCGGCTCGTCCAGCGGCAGCCGTCCGGACTGCCGCAGCACCCCGGCGCAGGGCCAGAGCGCGACCACCTTGGTGAGGCTGGCGAGGTCGTACAGGGTGTCCGGCCCGGGCCTCAGCCGCGCGTACGGCCCCTGCCCGAGCGCGCCGTGACCGCCGCCGCCGAGCGCGCCGCCGGCGTCGCCGACGGCCCAGACGGCGCCCGCCCCGACGGTGCGCGCGCCGTCCTCGACCAGCCGGTCCAGCTCCCCGCCGGGCGCGGCCAGGCCGGGGAGCCGGTCGGCTCCGGGTGCGTCGGGTCCAGTCGCTCGGCGGCTCATCCGTCCCCCTCCTCGGGCCGACGGGAGCCTTCCCCGCGCGGCCGCGGCTCAGACCGCCGGAGCGAGTTCCTTGCCGAGGCAGACGCTCTGCGGGTGGTCCTTGTAGATGCCGAACTTCCGGATCGCGGCGTAGCCCTCGGACTGGTACAGCGCGATCGCCTCGGGCTGCTCGGTGCCGGTCTCCAGGATGAAGCGGGTGCGCCCGGCCTCGACCGCGGTCCGCTCCAGGCGGCGCAGCACCGCGCGGGCCAGGCCGCGGCCGCGGGCGTCGGGGACCACGAACATCCGCTTCAGCTCGGCGTCACCGTCGCGCAGGCCGTCCGGGCCGGCCTGCTTGGCCCGCCAGCCGCCGCAGCCGACCGGCCGGCCGTCCAGGTAGGCGATCATGAACAGGCCGGCCGGCGCCTCGAAGTCCTCGGGGTGCAGGACGGTCTCGTCCGGGTCGCCGTAGCGGCGCACGTACTCCTGCTGCACCTCCGCCGACAGGGCCTGGGCGTCGGGGTGGGCGTAGCCGGTGACACGGAACTCGACGGTGCCGGTGTCCTGGGCGGTGCTGGTGCTCATGGTGAAAAAGCCTACGATCCCCGCTCAGCGGACCTCGAACCGGGCGACCAGCTCGTCCTTGCCGAACATCCGGGCGGTGTCCACGGCGCTCGGGACGCCGGCCCGGGGGTCGGCGCCGCCGGCCAGCAGCACGTCGAGCACGTCCGTGGCGCCCTTGAAGACGGCGCCGGCCAGCGGGGTCTGGCCGCGGTCGTTGGCGCGGTTCGGGTCGGCGCCGTACCGGAGCAGCTCCGCGACGGTGGCGGCATGGCCGTGGTACGCGGCGAGCATCACCAGGGTGTCGCCGCGGTCGTTGGTGAGGTCGGCCGGGGCACCGGCCCCCAGGTAGGCGGACAGGGTGTCCGTCTCCCCGGCCCGGGCGGCGTCGAAGAGCTTCCCGGCGAGTGCGATCACCTCGGCGTCGGGGGCGTCGGCGGGCTGCTGGCTGGCGGCGTCGGTCATGGCGGGCGGCCTTTCCGGTCGGGTCGTCGGGCGGTCTCGGAGCTGCGCCCAGGGCACGGTAGCGGCCGGTGCCGCGACGGGCCAGCGGACGTCCGGGATCCGGATGACGGCCCGCACCCGCCACGACACGCGACCGCACGCGTTGCGCAGCCATTCGAGCGAACTTCCGGGACCCCCCGGAAACTTCCCACCCGCCGCCCGGGAATGCCTGGGCGCACCGAATCCCCGCGCGGCCCGGCCCCCACCCCGGCCGGTGCGCATACCGCCACCCGGCCGCCGGAACGGTATTGAACGGCAGAACCACCCATTTGCACCGTTCCATCATCTATTACTTTTTGTCACGATTAGTGCACTTTCCGTAACACCCCTGCTTGTCCCCACTTCCTGAGGAGCGGAACGTGATCCTCTCGATTTCCGGCATCGTCCTGTTCGGCACCATCGCCTTTCTCTTCTTCCGCCGGGACGGACTAAAGGTCTCCCACGCCATCGTCTGCGCCCTCTTCGGCTTCTACATCGCCGGCTCCTCGATCGCGCCGAGCATCACCGCGGGCGGCGCGAGCCTCGCCAGCCTGCTCAGCGGCATCAGGTTCTAGCCACCACCTCCTCCCCCGCCGTACCGGCCCGGGCGCGGATCCCACACCGCCCCGGGCCCCGTCGTTCCCCACCGCGCCCACCCCACCCGTCCCACCGCCCGGGGAGTCAAGGAATGCCGCTCCACCGCCACCTCAGCAAGGGCCGCACGATCGCCCGGACCGCCGGGGACCACGCCTCCGACATGTTCGCCCCGCTCTCCGTCATCGGCCGCGGCCTGCGCCACCACGTCGACTGGGCCAGGTCCCGCTGGCAGGAGACCCCCAAGGAGCGCCGCGGCCCGACGCTGTTCCTGACCGCCGCCCTGCTGATCGGCGTCTACCTGCTGCCGCACGGCCTGCTGTTCGCCCTGATCGCCCTGATGGCCAGCGCCGCCTGGGCCGGCCGGGCCCCCAAGGCGGCGCCCGCACCGCCCGCGCCGGACGCCGCCGACGTCAAGCTCGCCGCCCTCTACGCGGCGCTCACCCCGTACCTGTGCGGCCCCGAGGACGCCAACCCGCTGTACCACTTCGAGGGCGCCTACAAGAGCGCCTTCAGCGCGTGGGAGTTCGACCGCGAGGGCCGGCTCTCCCGGCTGGAGATGAGCTACCCGGCCTACTTCACCGACACCGAGCCGTCCTCCCGGGCCCGGATCGAGCAGGTGGTCCAGGGCAAGGCCGGCCGGGCCCGCGAGTACCGCTTCGACTGGGACGAGGAGTCCAACCGGCTGCGGATCACCGCGCTCGCCCCGCTGCCCACCGACATCGCCGCCCAGCGCTTCGTGGCCGCCCCCGGCGAGATCGTGCTGGGCTTCACCGACGAGGACGGCACCGCCCGCACCATCCCGGTCACCCGGGGCGGCACCACCGTCCAGCAGCCGCCGGTGGTCTGGCGCACCGGCCCGCGCTCCTCCGAGCCGCACCTGCTGGTGCTCGGCGTCACCGGCTACGGCACCTCCAGCCTGCTGCGCTCGGTCGCCCTCCAGGCGCTCCCGTACGCGGACCTGGTGGTGGTCGACGGCGCGGGCACCGGCGAGCACGCCTGCCTGGTGAACCGGCCCGGCGTGCACACCGTGGAGACCAGCCTGCACGGCGCGCTGGCCGCCCTGGACTGGGCCGTCGGCGAGACCGAGCGCCGGCTCGCCGCGCTCAACGCCGCCCGGCACGCCGGCACCGCCCCGCCCGAGGACGCCACCCGGCCGCTGTGGCTGCTGCTGGACCACCCGACCGAGCTGAGCGAGCTCGCCCAGGCCGAGGGCCGCCCCGACCCGCAGGACCTGCTGGAGCTCCCGCTGCGGCACGGCCGGGCCGCCCGGGTCACCGTGGTGGTCGCCGACGACCTCGCCGCCCGGGACCGGCTCACCACCACCGTCCGCACCACCACCCGGGCCCGGGTGGTGCTCGGCCCGGCCGGCCCCGACGAGGGCCGCGACGCGCTCGGCGCGCCGCTGGACATCGTGCCCGCCTCCCACGCCCCGGTCGGCCGCGGCTACGCCCGGATCGGCAACGGCGCCCCGCTCCGCCTCCAGGTGCCCGCCACCGTCGACCCGCTGGACGACGAGGCCCCGGCCCCGCTGCGGGACGCGGTGATCGCCCTGCTGCCGCACCGGGACAGCCGCACCGAGGCGGCCGCCGCCGCACCGCCCCGCCCGGACCGCCCGCCGGTGGTCCCCGCCGCCGAACCGGCCGCGCCGGCCCGCCCGGTCGACCTGGCCAAGGGCGAGCCGATGATCCGTTCACGGCCGATCTCCTGACGGCCGGGCCGGGCCCGTCTCCCGGGCCGGTTCCCCGGCCCTCGACCGGGGGCGGCGACCACCGCCGAATCCCGTCCCGGTACGCTCGTCACGGAAAGTCCGCACGATCACCAGATGTGAAATACGTGACACCTGGGGTGATATCACCGGCCAGATGTGACAAATCGGGCGCAGGTGGGTACAAACAGGGGCGGCACTACAGACGACGCATGTCCCGGGACGGGAATCTTCGTCGGAAGCCGAGCGTTGACCGAACGACGAAGAACAGCGACCACTAGTCCTGTGGGCCATAAGCCCGGGAGGCACGATTCATGAGCGAGCGAGCTCTCCGCGGCACGCGACTCGGGGCCACTAGCTACGAGACCGACCGTGGTATCGATCTGGCTCCCCGCCAGACCGTCGAGTACGCATGTCAGAACGGACACCGTTTCGAGGTTCCTTTCTCGGTCGAGGCCGAGATCCCCGCGACCTGGGAATGCCGCTTCTGTGGACAGGAGGCGGCGCTTCTCGACGGCGACGAGCCGGAAGAGAAGAAGATCAAGCCGACGCGCACCCATTGGGACATGCTGATGGAGCGCCGGACGCGCGAGGAGCTGGAGGAGGTGCTGGCCGAACGGCTGGCCGTGCTCCGCTCCGGCGGGATGAACCTCGCGGTACACCCGCGAGACACCCGTAAGAGCGCCTGACACCTCGCTCCCGCCCCGTGCGGGAGGACGCGAAAAGGGACCCTGGTCACCAGGGTCCCTTTCGCGTTGTCCGGGCGTGGTCCGCATGGTCCGCGTGGTCCGCGCGACGGGCCGTTCGGGTGCCGTCCGCGCGACGAGCCCCCGAGGGGCGGGGTGTCCGCCTCTCGGGGGCTCGTACGTCGTGACGGGTCCGGTCAGCCGGCGATCGGCGGGCGGTAGGTGGTGTCCGGGCCCTGCGGGCCGCGCGGGCCGTCCTCCGGGTCCACGACCTCGCCCTGGACCACCTTGCCGTCCGGGCGGTGGATGCGCAGCTGCTCCTGGAGCCGCATCGCGTCCGCGAACGGGTCGGCCCCGGCGGCGGAAGTGCTGCGCAGCGCCTTGTCCGCGGCCCGGCGCCCGACCGCCCGCCACAGCGCCCGGGTGGGCGGGAAGAGCAGGGTCAGGGCCACCAGGTCCGTCAGGAAGCCGGGGACGATCAGCAGCAGGCCGGCCAGCACGGTCATGCTGGTGCCGGTCTGCGGCTGCTGGGACTGCGGGTTCTTGCTCTGCTCGATCGCCGCCGACAACGCCTTCAGCCCGGCCCGCTTGATCAGCGAGCCGCCGATCAGGACGCCCGCGACGAGCAGCAGCACGACGGTGAGGCCGCCCAGCCAGGAGCCGACCTGGACCAGCAGCCAGATCTCCAGCACCAGCCAGGCGGTGATCAGCAGCGGCAGCACCCGGCGGAGCCTGCTACGCGGGGCCGGACGGGTGGGGGTAGCTTGCTGGGTCACGGTACGAATCCACTCCAAGCGGTGCTCTGCGCGCCGCACGGGAGGTCCGGGCCGGCTACGGCACCACCTGGTCCAACGATTCCTGCCCGGCCGGTGTTCCGGACGGGGCCTTCCGGCGGCGGCCGACCAGCACCGCCGCGCCGCAGGCCAGCAGGCCGCCGACGGCCAGCGTCCACTCGGGGGCGGCGCCGACCCGGTCGGCCACCGTGGTGCCGTCGCGCAGCGGGACGGTGGCCGACAGCTCGGCCGCGGTCAGCTCCTCGGTGCGCTGCCGGACGCTGCCGTCCGGGCCGATCACCGCGCTGATGCCGCTGGTGGCGGCGATCAGCACCGCCCGGCCGTGCTCGACGGCCCGCAGCCGGCTCATCGCCAGCTGCTGCTCGGGCTGGCCGGTCTTGGCGTAGGTCGCGTTGTTGGTCTGGACGACCAGGACCCGGGCGCCGCTGTCCACGGTGTCGCGGACGATCTCGTCGTACGCGACCTCGAAGCAGATCACGTCGCCGATCCGGGCCGGGCCGAGCTGCATCACGCCGTTGTGGTCGCCGGGGTAGAAGTCCCGGGCGACCCGCTGGAGGCGGGTGATCACCTTCATCAGCTGGGCGCGGAAGGGCACGTACTCGCCGAACGGGACGGGGTGCTGCTTGGTGTAGGAGGCGCCGGGGCCGGTGACCGGGTCCCAGACGATGCCCTCGTTCTGGACGTGCTGCGCGTCCGGGCCGTCCACCAGGGTGCCGACCAGGGTGGGCACGCCGATCGCCTTCACGGCCTCGTCGATCCGCTGGCGGGCCAGCGGATCGCTGAACGGGTCGAGGTCGGAGGAGTTCTCCGGCCAGATCACGATGTCGGGGCGCTCGACCTTGCCGGCCCTGATGTCGGCGGCGAGCCGCTCGGTGGCCGCGGCGTGGTTGTTGAGGACCATCATCGGGCGGCCCAGGAAGTCCATGCCCGGGTTGGGCACGTTGCCCTGGACGATGGCGACCTTGACGGTGTCGTCGGCGGCCGTGGGCACCGGGACGAGGTAGCCGGCCAGCAGCGCGGCCACCGCCCCGAGCGCCGCCAGCGCGGCCGCCTTCGGGGCCCTGCCGGGCCCGCGAAGCCGCAGGGCGGCCCAGGCCAGCAGGGCGCCCGACAGGGCGACCGCGAAGGTCACCAGCGGCGCGCCGCCGAGCGCGGCCAGCGGGGTGTACGGGGTGGCGGTGTTGGCGAAGGCGAGCCGGCCCCAGGGGAAGCCGCCGAGCGGCAGCCGGTCGCGGGCCCACTCCTGGGTGATCCACAGGCAGGCCGTCCAGAGCGGCCAGCCGGGCAGCCGGGAGGTGACGGCCAGGGCGCCGCCGAGCAGGGCCAGGAACAGCGCCTCCACGACCGACAGGCCGATCGTGGCGTCCCAGCCGACCACCCGCAGCCAGCTGAGCAGCATCAGGAAGAACGGCAGGCCGAACGCGAAGCCCGTCCACAGGCCCTGGCGGAAGGTGCGGCCCCGGGTGAGCAGCGACAGCGCGGCGACGCCGAGCAGCGACAGCGGCCACAGGTCGTACGGCGGGAAGGCGAGGGCCAGCAGCAGGCCGGCCAGGGCGGCGAGGCCGGTGCGCGGGAGGCCGGCGCGGACCTTGGCGAGCGCACGGGCTCCGCGGCTCGCCCGGGGCGCCGGCTCCTGCGGCTCGGGGACGGCCTCGGGCCGTTCCTGGGTGACGGGAGTGGCCACCGGCGCACCATCTTCCTGGGGCTTGCTGTTCGGACGCTGTGCGAAGAAGGTACCCCGGAAGGTCGGAGACCCGTGAGGTCAGGGTGGTAGCGGGGTCAGCGCGGGGTGTAGCGGACCTCCCGCAGCGGCCAGTGCCCGGTGAGCCAGTCGGAGACGGCGCGGTACAGCGGGGCGTCCAGGTGGGCGCGGTCGGCCCGGACCCAGGAGCTGACCGAGACCGCGGACGGGTCCTCGCGGTCCGGGTAGATGTAGACGCAGCCGATGACCTCGTCGCGGTCCGGCTCCAGGACGGTGTAGGTGAAGCCGGTGCGGGCCTCGAAGTCGGCGGCGTGCCGGCGCAGGTCGTCGAGGTTCCGCTCCGGCGGCATCCCGTCGGCGGGCGGCCAGCCGCGGCCGGCCCAGCCGGGGGTGGCGCGGATGTGGGCGATGGAGCCCGTCCAGGCGGCGTGGTCGGAGGCGTTGTGCCGCTCGCCCAGGGGTTCCAGGCGGAACTCCGGGGCGAGCAGCTCGCGCGGGACGGTGAAGTCGGCGGGTACCAGGGTCATGGTGGTCAACCTAGGACGCGCTGGCCCGCCGATCCACGGGGTTTACCGCTGGTACACCGTGCGGCCGCGGACGACGGTGCGCAGGCAGGTCGGCAGCGGGTGGCCCGGGGTGAGGTCGGGCAGGCCGGGGGTGCCGGAGCGCGGGTCGGTGGACCAGCCGGCCACCCGGGAGTCGGGGGCCTGGACGACCAGCTCGCCGGCCGCCCAGATCGCGTAGCTGGCGACCGCGCCGGGGACCAGCACGCCGTCCTGGTCCCGGCCGACGGCGCGCCAGCCGCCCCGGGTGTGGGCGGTGAAGGCGGCCCGCACCGAGATCCGGTGGTCCAGGGTCCGGTGGAAGGCCGCCGCGCGGACGGTGCCCCAGGGGTCCAGCGGGGTGACCGGGGCGTCCGAGCCGAAGGCCAGCGGGACGCCGGCCCGCAGCAGCGCGGCGAAGGGGTTGAGGGCGGCCGCCCGCTCGGCGCCCAGACGCTGGACGTACATGCCCTCGGGCCCGCCCCAGGCGGCGTCGAAGGCGGGCTGGACGGAGGCGGTCAGGCCGAGTTCGGCGAAGGCGGCGACGGCCTCGTCGTCCAGGGCCTCGGCGTGCTCGACACGGTGGCGCAGGGCCTTGACCCGGTCGGCGCCGACCCGGGCGCCGGCCTCCCGGACGCCCTCGATCACGGCGGCCACGGCCGCGTCGCCGATCGCGTGGAACCCGGCCTGGAGCCCGGCCCCGGTGCAGGCGGCGACGTGGTCGGCGACCTGCCCGGCGGTCAGGTAGGCGGTGCCGGTGTGCCCGGCGTCCGCGTACGGGGCGTGCAGGCAGGCGGTGTGCGAGCCGAGCGCGCCGTCCACGAAGAGGTCGCCGCCGGCGCCCACCGCACCGAGCCGGCGGGCGGTCTCGACACCGCCCAACTCGCCCCAGTAGCCGAAGACTTCGGGCCCCTCGCCGTCGGCGGCGAGAGCCAGCAGGGCGGCCAGGTCGGCCTCCGAGGAGATCTCCGGGCCGGCGCACTCGTGCAGGGCGCCGATGCCGAGCTCGGCGGCGCGGACCAGGGTGGCCCGCTGGGCGCGGCGGCGCTGCTCGGGGGTCAGCCGGGCCAGCGCGGTCCGCCGCACGACGTGGTGGGCGTCCCTGGTGAGCGGGCCCTCGGGGTTGAAGCCGGGCGCCTCGGCCAGGCCCTCGGTGAGGTCGCGCAGCGCCGTGGTGGCGAGGGCGGAGTGCACGTCGGTGCGGGAGAGGTAGAGGGCGGCGCCGCGGGCGGCGGCGTCGAGCTCGGCGAGCGTGGGCGGGCGGCCCTCGGGCCAGCCGCTCTCGTCCCAGCCGTGGCCGATCAGCACCCCGCCGGGCTCGGGCCGGGCGTCGACGAAGGCGGTGACGGCGGCCAGGGCGGCGGCCAGCGAGGGGCTGCCGGTGAGGTCGAGGCCGGTGAGCGCCAGGCCGGTGGCGGTGGCGTGCACGTGGGCGTCCACGAAGGCGGGGGTGACCAGGGCGCCGTCCAGCTCGACGATCTCGTCGGCGGTCGCAGCGTACGCCTCGGCGGCGCCGTCGCTGCCGACCCAGGCGACGTGCCCGCCCTCCACGAGCATCGCGGTGGCGAAGGGGTCGGCGGGGCTGTAGACGGCGCCGCCGCGCAGCAGGACGGTCCGGGGAGTGCGTTCGGTCATGCGGCCTAGTCTGCACCCCGCCCGTTCGCGGTCAGAGCTTCGGGGGTCGTGCCTCGTACGGGGTGGACAGGACGACGGTGGTGCGGGTGGAGACGCCGGCGGCGCTACGGATGCGGGCCAGCAGGTCCTCCAGGTCGCCGGGGGCGCCGACGCGGACCTTGAGTATGTAGTTCTCGTCCCCGGCGACGCTGTGGCAGGCCTCGATCTCGGGCAGGCCGGCCAGCCGTTCGGGGGTGTCGTCCGGGGCGCTCGGGTCGAAGGGTTTGACCGAGATGAACGCGGTCAGCGCCAGGTCGACGGCGTCGGGGTCGATGATCGCGGTGTAGCCGCGGATCACCCCGCGCTGTTCGAGGCGGCGCACCCGCTGGTGCACCGCCGAGGTGGACAGGCCGGTGGCCTTGCCCAGGTCCGTGTAGCTCATCCGGCCGTCTTCGAGGAGCAGCTGGACAATGCGTTGGTCGAGATCCTCCACAGTGCGCAAACCTACCCGGTCGGGAGCACGGGGGGCGCACGCGGTGGCACGGGGAGGGATCGCAGGTACCGGGCGGGCACATGCCGGGCGAATGTGGCGTCCGGTGTGGCCAAGGACACACCCGGTGCATCACGGTGCACGGGACCGCAGGGTTATGAGTCCTGATCACAGGGAAGTGCTGGTTGTGGCCCTGGACGACCACGCCGGGCCCGATCCTAGGGGGATCCTCATGCCTGCTACTGACCAGCGTGTGCTGGGCGCCGACGAGACCGACGATATGACCGACCGCGAGGACCTCGCGGTCGATTACATGCCGGGCACCGACCCCGGCGAGGCGGAGAACTGGGACATCTTCCGGGTCGACTGCCCCGAGTGCCGCCGCCCGATCGCCCTGGTGGCGGACGAGGACCGGCTGCCGCAGCACGCGCTGCTGCCGACCGCCTGGAACCCCTTCGCCCCCGCGATCTGCCCGGGCTCGGGCACCCCGACGGACGACCTGGCCGAGGTCGAGGCCCCGGAGGACGCCGAACCGGCCCGGATCGACGCGCTGTTCAAGCTCCCGACCGGGCTGGACTGGCGCACCCAGCCGTTCTCGCACGCCGTCGCGCACCGCCCGGTGCGGCTCGCCGCGGTCGGCCAGGCCGCTCCGACCGCGCCCGCAGCCCCGACGGTCGCGACGATGCGGGCCGCCATCCCCGAGCAGCGCCGCCGTCGTCCGGCGCTGACCGCCCGTACCGCCAAGGCGAGCTGACGCTCCGCCGGGAACGCCTCCGGCCGTCACTCCGCACCCTGGAGTGACGGCCGGAGGCCGTGGAGAGGGAAGGCCGTCAGGCCTTCGTGAGGTGGCGGCCGATCACCAGGCGCTGGATCTGGTTGGTGCCCTCGACGATCTGCAGCACCTTGGCCTCGCGCATGTAGCGCTCGGCCGGGAAGTCCTGGGTGTAGCCGTAGCCGCCGAGCACCTGGACGGCGTCGGTGGTCACCCGCATCACCGCGTCGGTGCAGAACAGCTTGGCCATCGCCGCCTCCTTGGAGAACGGGCGGCCGGCGTCCCGCAGCCGGGCGGCGGAGAGGTAGAGCGAGCGGCCGGCCTCGATCTGGGTGGCCATGTCGGCGAGCATGAAGGACAGGCCCTGGAACTCGGCGATCGGGCGGCCGAACTGGCGCCGGGTGCGGGCGTAGTCGACGGCGAGGTCGAGCGCGGCCTGGGCCACCCCTATCGCACAGGCGGCGATGCCGAGGCGGCCGGAGTCCAGCGCGGCGAGCGCGATCTGGAAGCCCTGCCCCTCCTCGCCGACCAGCCGCTCGCGGGGCACCCGGGCGCCGTCGAAGTGCAGCTGCGCGGTCGGCGAGGACCACATGCCCATCTTGTGCTCCGGCGGGGCCGCGGACAGGCCCTGCTGGGTGCCGGGGACCAGCAGGCAGCTGATGCCCTTGGGGCCGTCGACGCCGGTGCGCACCAGGGCGCTGTAGAAGTCGGCCTGGCCGCCGTGGGTGATCCAGGCCTTGGTGCCGTTCACCACGTACGTGTCGCCGTCGAGGTCGGCGCGGGTGCGCAGCGCGGCCGCGTCGGAGCCGGACTGCGGCTCGGAGAGGCAGTAGGCGCCGAGCTGCTCGCCGGAGAGCATGGCGGGCAGCCACGTCTCGCGCTGCTCGTCGGTGCCGAAGGTGGCCAGCGCGTGGCAGGACAGGGTGTGCACGCTGACGCCGAGGCCGACGGCCAGCCAGCCGGCCGCGAGCTCCTCCAGCACCTGCAGGTACACCTCGTAGGGCTGGTCGCCGCCGCCGTACTTCTCGTCGTACGGGAGGGAGAGCAGGCCGGCTTCGCCGAGGGTCCGGAAGACCTCCCGCGGGAAGCGGCCGGCGGCCTCGTCCTCCGCCGCGCGCGGCTGGAGCTCGCGCTGGACCAGGTCCCGGGTGAGGCCCAGCAGCTCGCGGGCCTCCTCGGTGGGCAGCTGGCGCTCCACGGCTTTCACAGGGGAGGGGGTCATGGCGGTGGTCGCCTCCTCGATCGGGGCGCGGGACCGAGGTGTCGGCCGGTCCGGCGTGGGTGTGGCTGGTCGGACCGACCGGCACCGGGTTGCGGTGAACGGCCGTTCACAGTCGTGGCGAAGGCGAGTATGCCCGAAACCCGCGCTGCCGTCACGACCTGCACATATGAACTGGACGCAGTGGCGGGCTACGGCACCGTAGGGTTGACGTTGTGGCTGTATCCGAACCCCTCCCGACCCGATTCCGGCCCGCTCCGGACGACCGGCTGACCGCGCTCGCGGCCGAGTTGCGAGCGCTGCCACCCTCCTGCGGGCCGGTGCGGCTGGTCGCGGTGGACGGCCACGCGGGCTCCGGCAAGACCACCTTCGCCGGACGGCTGGCGGCGGCGCTCGGCGGGGCCCCGGTGGTCCACCTCGACGACCTGGCCACCCACCGCGAGCCCTTCGGGTGGACCGGACGGCTGCGCGAGCAGGTGCTGGAGCCGCTGGCGGCCGGGCGGGACGCCGAGTACCGGGTGTACGACTGGACGCTGCGCCGCTTCGCGGGCACGGCCGCGGTGCCGGCCGCCCCGGTGGTGCTGGTGGAGGGGGTCGGCGCCGGGCGGCGGGCGGTGCGGCCGTGGCTGGCCCGGGTGATCTGGATGGAGCTGGACGCCGTCTCGGCCCGGCGGCGCGGGGAGGAGCGGGACGGGCCGGAACTGGCCGAGTTCTGGGCGGGCTGGGCCCGGGCCGAATCGGCGCATTTCGCCGCCGATCCGAGCCGTCCGCACGCCGTGACGCGGGTCGACGGGGTGACCGGCCGGATCGCCCCGGACACCGTCGGTGAATCTTCAACCAACGCCTTGACCTGCGACATCGCCAGGATCTAGGTTCTCCTCAGCCACCGGAACACCAGATTCCGGTTGCCTCGGACCCGGTGCCCCCGGCTTGTTCCCCCGTGAGCCGGGGGCCCCGTCCGGTCCCCTTCCGAAACCCGCTCCCCCGCCGCCCGTTTCGTCGCCCGGCCGCTCAACGGCCGCTCGTGCGATCGCATTTGCCCCTGTGCGGCACCCTTCCGGATCAGCGCCGCGCCGGTACGATTCCTGGCAGGCGCAGTTGCGCCACAGGGGGTCGACGACCACCGGCCAGGCTAGGCGCAGGCAACCCGCCGGCCGAGCCCCGGGCCGCACCGCGGGGGGCGTGAGTGACGACGGTGGACAGTTCCGACAGCACGGCGGGCGGGCCCGACCGGCTCGCCGACCGCGCCTGGCTGCGCGCCATGGACGCGTACACGGCCGGTGCGTACACCCGGGCCGAGGAGGAGTTCCGGGCCGCCGTCCGGCTGGACCCGGGCATGGCCGACGCCTGGCTCGGACTGCACGCGCTGCGCAGCGACACCTCGGCCGCGCTGCTGGCCATGTACCGCAACCAGAAGCGGTTCGGCGAGCAGCGGCGACTGCACCGACGGCCGCTCAGTTCCTGGTACTGGCTGGGCTGGTGGGTGCAGCCGGTACTGGAGGACGCCCGCGACCTCGCGCTGGCGCACGCCTCGCACTGGCTGGACGGGCGCCACCTGGCCGAGCTGGACCGGGCGTTGGAGCAGTGTCCGGCGCCCAGCGAGGACCCGTCCGCCCGCTTCCTGTACGCCTGCCGGTCCTACCTGCTCAAGGACTGGGAGCAGCTGATCCGGGACACCGACCGCCTGCTGGACGACCCGCTGCTCGGCATCGAGGCCGGGCTGTTCGCCGGCATGGCGCGGGTGCGCCTCGACATGTGCGCCCAGGCGCAGGCCCCGCTGGCCGCCTCGCTGGCCCGCTGCCGCTCCGAGCAGCCGCAGCGCAAGGAGCTGCGGTACTGGCTGGCCCGGGCGTACGAGGGGGCCGGGCGCAGCGCCGCGGCGCTGCCGCTCTACCGGGCGGTGCACCGGGCGGACCCGGCGTTCATGGACACCGCGACCCGGCTGACGGCCATCTCGGCCGAGGACGCGCTCGCCGACGGCCTCGTGGACGCCATCGCGGACGGGCTCGCCAACGGGCTCGCGGACGGGCTGACGGCGGGCGGCAGCCCGGGCGCGGCCGACGCCGCCGCACCGGGCGGGCCGGGCGCCGACCCCGGCTACCCGGACGACGCCGGATACCCCGAACTGCCCGGGTACGGGGAGGAGTTCGCGGACGCGGGCGGGCCTGGCGGCGCGCCCGTCCCCGGCGACGGGCTGTCGAGCGACGGAGTGCCCGGCGGGCTGTCGAACGGCCTGGCGTCGAACGGCCTGGCGTCGAACGGCGGCGGACCCTCGGTGGACGCCGGACTGGTGGACGGCCCCCCGGCGGACGGGGCCCTGGCCGGCGGCGCCCTGCTGGACGGGACCGCGACCGGCGGCGCCCGGCTGGACGGCGCCCCGGCCGACGGCGCTCCGCAGGCCGCCGGGGAGCGCTCCGGCTCGGGCGCCCCGACCGGCCCCGCCGTACCGCCGCTGCCCGCCCTCGGCCGGGTGCAGCCCCGGACCGCCGCCGTGCCGGAGCTCCGGTCCGCCGGCGACGAACGGGAGTTGGACGCGGCCCTGGCCGAACTCTCCCTGATGGTCGGCCTGGAGCCGGTCAAGCGCCAGGTGCGGGCGCTGTCCGCCCAGTTGAGAATGTCGCGGCTGCGGGCCGAGCAGGGCCTGCCCGTCCAGCCGCCGAAGCGCCACTTCGTCTTCTCCGGCCCCTCGGGCACCGGCAAGACCACCGTGGCCCGGATCCTCGGCCGGGTCTTCCACGCCCTCGGCCTGCTCTCCGGCGACCACCTCGTGGAGGCCCAACGCGCCGACCTGGTGGGCGAGTTCCTCGGCCAGACGGCCGTGAAGGCGAACGAGCTGATCGACTCCGCGCTGGACGGCGTGCTGTTCATCGACGAGGCGTACAGCCTCTCCAACTCCGGCTACACCAAGGGCGACGCGTACGGCGACGAGGCGCTCCAGGTGCTGCTCAAGCGCGCCGAGGACAACCGGGACCGGCTGGTGGTGATCCTGGCCGGCTACCCCGAGGGCATGAACCGGCTGCTCGCCACCAACCCCGGCCTCAACTCCCGCTTCACCACCCGGGTCGACTTCCCCAGCTACCGCCCCGGCGAGCTGACCGCGATCGGCGCCGCGCTGGCCGGCCGGGACGGCGACGGCTGGGACGAGGACGCCGCCGAGGAGCTGGCCAGCATCTGCACCCACGTGGTCCGCGAGGGCTGGATCGACGAGCTGGGCAACGGCCGGTTCATCCGCACCCTGTACGAGAAGTCCTGCGCCTACCGGGACCTGCGGCTGACGCTGCTGCGCGAGCCGCCAGGCCGGGAGGACCTGGCCACCCTGCGGCTGCCGGACCTGGTCCAGGCGTACGGGGAGCTGATCGACGGCCGGAGCTGATCCCCGCACCGGCCCCTTGCTCAGCCCCTGAGGAGCACGGCCTCCCGCTCCCGGTCCAGCCCGACCCTGACCCGGTCGCTCCGCTGCGGCGCGCTGCCGCCGATGGACCGCAGCCAGGCCCAGGTGGACTCGACGGTCTCGGCGACCGGGCGGCAGCGCAGCCCGGCACCGAGCGCGCGCTCGACCGAGCCGGTGTGCAGGAAGTCGTACAGCTCGCCGGGCCCCAGCCAGATCGGCAGCTCGGTCCACGGCTCGACGCCCGCCGCGAGGATCCGCTCCGGGTCCGTCCAGCGCAGTTCGGCGTCCGAGCCGGTGGCCCGTACGCAGGCCTCCAGCAGCTCGCCCATGGTGGCGTGGCCGGACGGGCCGACCAGGTTGTACGGGCCGCCGAGCCGGGCCGCCGAGGCGTCCAGGAGCCAGGCCGCGAGGTCGCGCACGTCGATGTACTGGAGGGCCAGGTCGCGCGGCCCGGGAGCGAGCACCGGGCCGCCCTCGGCGATCCGGTTGAGCCACCAGGGCAGCCGGCCGATGTCCTCGTGCGGGCCGATGATCAGCCCGGCCCGGGCGAGCAGCGCCCGCCCGCCGAACTCCGCCTCCAGCGCCAGCTCCGCGCCGCGCTTGGCCTCGGCGTAGGGCACCTCGCCGGTGAGGTCCGGGGAGGAGGCGACCACCGGCGCGGCCTCGCCGGCCCCGGCCACCAGCGGGTAGTCGTACACCGACCGGCTGGAGACGTAGGCGTAGTGGCCGACCCGGCCGTTCAGGAGGCGGGCGCTGTCGCGCACCGCCGCGGGGGCCCAGGACCAGGTGTCCACCACCGCGTCCCACTCCCCCGTCCCGAGCGCCGCGAGGCCGTCCGGCGCGGTGCGGTCGCCCGTCAGCACCCGGACGCCCCCGGGCGCGGGCTGCGTGCCGCGGTTGAGGGCCGTCACCTCCCAGCCCCTGGCCAGCGCCTCCTCGGCGACGACCCGTCCGACGAACCCGGTTCCACCCAGCAGGAGAAGTCTCATGCCGACCACCCTGCTACCAGGGTGGCCGGCATGGGAACGGGTGCATGCTCAGGGCAGAATCGCCAGGAGCGGACACGCCGTCAGCGAAAGCCGGAACTCTCCGGGGAGGCGCCGGCCGACGGGCGTCAGGCCGTGGCGCGGTGGTCCGGGTCGTGCATCTCGCCGACCAGCTCCTCCAGCACGTCCTCCAGCATGACCACGCCGAGCGTGCGCCCGTCCTGGTCCAGCACGGCAGCCAGGTGGCAGGTGGCCCGGCGCATCGCGCCGAGGGCGTCGTCCAGCGGGAGGCTGCCGCGCAGCACCGTGATCGGCCGCCACAGGCGGGCCGGGACGGGTGCCGAGGGGTCGTCCACGTCGAGGATGTCCTTGAGGTGGACGTAGCCGAGGTAGCCGTGGCCGGCCGGGTCGCCGTCGGTGACCGGGAAGCGCGAGAAACCGGTGCGCAGCGCCAGCTCCTCGACCTCGGCGGCGGTCGCCTTGGTGTCCACGGTGACCAGCTGCTCGGGCTTGAGCAGCACCTCGGTGACCGGGCGGCGGCCCAGCTCCAGGGCGTCCTCCAGGCGCTCCTGGCGGCTCTCGTCGAGCAGCCCGGCGTCCCGGGAGTCCGCCAGCAGGTACATCAGCTGCTCGGTGGTGAAGACCGACTCGACCTCGTCCTTGGCGTCCACCCGGAACAGCTTCAGGATGCCGTTGGCGGAGGCGTTCAGCGCCCGGATCACCGGGGCGAGCCAGCGGGCCAGCCGGTCCAGCGGCGGGCCGAGCCAGAGCGCGGCCTTCTCCGGGCCGGCCATGGCCATGTTCTTCGGCACCATCTCGCCGAACACCATGTGCAGGAAGACCACGAGGGCGAGCGAGATGCCGAACGAGAGCGGGTGCATCAGGCCGGACGGGACGCCGATCGCGTGGAACGGGCCCTCCAGCAGCGAGGCGATGGTCGGCTCGGCGAGGGCGCCGAGGCCCAGCGAGCAGACCGTGATGCCGAGCTGGGCGGCGGCCAGCATCGCCGAGACGTTGGACAGCGCGTGCAGCACGGTGCGGGCGCGCTTGTGCCCGGCCTCGGCGAGCGGCTCGATCTGGCTGCGGCGCACCGACACCACGGCGAACTCGGCGCCGACGAAGAAGGCGTTGCCGAGCAGGAGCAGCAGCGCGACGGCCAGTTGCAGGGCGGTCATCGGCCCTCCTCCCGGTCCTCGTCGAAGCGCGCGGGCGCGGTGGTGCGCTCCACCCGGACCTCGGTGGTGCGGTGGCGGTCGACACCGGTCACGGTGAACCTCCAGCCGGGCAGCTCGGCCTGCTCGCCCACCTCGGGGAGCTTGCCGAGCAGGTCGGCGACCAGGCCGGCCAGGGTCTCGTACGGACCGTCCGGGGCGTTCAGGCCGATCCGCTCCAGCTGGTCGATCCGGGCGCGGCCGTCGGCCTCCCAGACCGGCAGGCCGTTGACCGGCGGCAGCGGGAACAGCTCGGGGTGGTCGTCGGGGTCGTGCTCGTCCTGCACCTCGCCGACGATCTCCTCGACGATGTCCTCGACGGTGACGACGCCGGCGGTGCCGCCGTACTCGTCGACCACGATGGCCATCGGCTGGAGGCGGCGCAGCTGGTCGAGCAGCCGCTCGGCGGGCAGCGTCTCGGGCACCAGCAGCGGCGGCGAGGCCAGCTCGGCGACCCGCACCAGGCCGCGCCGGGCGGCCGGGACGGCCAGGGCGTCCTTGAGCGTGACGATGCCGGTGACCTCGTCCAGGCTGTCGGTGTGCACCGGGAAGCGGGACAGGCCGGTGGCCCGGGTCAGGTTGATGACGTCGGAGGCGGTGGCGTCGCGCTGGAGCGCGGCCACGTCGACGCGCGGGGTCATCACGGACTCGGCGGTCAGCTCGCTCAGCGCCAGGGTGCGGACGAATAGGGTCGCCGACTCCTCGTCTATCGCGCCGGCCTTGGCCGAGTGACGGGCCAGCGAGACCAGCTCGTCGGGGGTGCGGGCGTGCCCCAGCTCCTCCTGCGGCTCGACGCCGAAGGCCCGTACGGTCCGGTCGGCGGTGCCGTTGAGGAAGCTGATCAGCGGGCGGCAGACCCGGGAGAAGGCCATGTGCGGGGCGGCGACCGCGCGGGCCACCTGGAGCGGGCGGGAGATCGCCCAGTTCTTCGGCACCAGCTCGCCGATCACCATCTGGACGACGGTGGCCAGCACCATGCCGACGATCACGGAGACGCCGCGGGCGGCCGAGTCGGGCACGCCGATGCCGGTCATGACGGGTGCGAGCAGGGTCGACAGGGCCGGCTCGGCGAGCATGCCGACCACCAGCGAGGTGACGGTGATGCCGAGCTGGGCGCCGGACAGCTCGAAGGAGAGGTGCCGCAGGGCCCCGGCGACGCGGCGGGACTTGGCGTCGCCCGTCTCCGCGGAGCGTTCCACCTCACCGCGCTCGACGGTCACGAAGGCGAACTCGGCAGCCACGAAGAGGCCGTTGGCGAGGATCAGGAGAACGGCTGCGAGCAACAGCAGCCAGGCGGTGATCACAGTGCCGCCTGCCTTCCGGGGAGCGGAAGCGAGGCGGCGCAGGTACTACCGGACGGATCGTCCATCGAGGGGGAGTGTCACTCCTCTGGTCGGGTTCGGGCACTCGATTTTCGGGCAGGGCGAACTTTGCCCTGCTTTTACCAGCGTAGACCATACCCGGATGGGCGTAGGAAGCCCGTTCGGCCCGCCGGGGGCGGGGAACCCCAGGTGGGGGGACGTCCGCCCGGGTGCGGGCCGGGGCGCGGGCTCAGGCCCGGTGCAGGCATTCAGGCCCGGGAGCGGGCTCAGGCCTGGGCGTGGTGCTCGACCAGGTCGCGCAGCGCCCGGGCGTCCGCGATCGCCTGGTCCTTGCCGACGCCGGACTGGATGCCGACCGCGGCGAGCGAGGTGCCGTCGGCGAGGTCGAGGGTGGCCCACGGGTCGCCCTGGCGGAAGTTGACCCGGACGATCTCGGCCCAGGCCAGCCGGCGCCGGCGGACGAAGTTGACCACCGTCACGCCCTCCGCGTCGGCGCTCACCTTGGGGCGGGCCAGCATCAGGCCGACGCCGGCGAACAGCAGGCCGCTGGCCGTCATCATGATCCGGTCGTTGAGCTGCCAGTTCTCCGGGAGCAGCACGGCCATCGCGGAGAACAGCACCACCATCAGCACGCAGACCGGCAGCAGTACGGCGCGGGTGCGGCGCGGAGCCCAGGTGACGGGGAACTGGACGGACGGCGTGGACACGTGGGTTCTCCGGGGGTGGTTCTGGGGGCGGCAGCACGGCGGGGCGGGGACGCCGACCGGCGTCCCCGCCCCATTGAACCGTTCTTTACCCGCGCTCGGGCGGGCGGGTCAGAGGCGGCAGGCGTGGATGTTGGTGACCAGGATGGCCCGGGCGCCGATGCCCCAGAGGTCGTCCATGATCTGCTGGGCCTCCTTGCGGAGCACCATCGACCGCACCGCGACCCAGCCCTCGGTGTGCAGCGGCGAGACGGTCGGCGACTCCAGGCCCGGGGTGAGCGCGACGGCCGCGCCGACCTTCTCGGCGCGGATGTCGTAGTCCATCAGCACGTAGCGGCGGGCCACCAGCACGCCCTGGAGGCGGCGCAGGAACTGCTCCACCCGGGTGTCCTCGCCCGCGCCCTTGGGCCGGATCACCACGGAGTCGGAGACCAGGATCGGCTCGCCGAACACCTCCAGGCCGGCGTTGCGCAGGCTGGTGCCGGTCTCCACCACGTCGGCGATCACGTCGGCGACGCCCAGCTGCACCGCGGTCTCGACCGCGCCGTCCAGCTTGGTGACCGTCGCCTTCACACCGTGGTCGGCCAGGTGCTGCTCGACCAGGCCGGTGTACGAGGTGGCGATCCGCAGGCCCTCCAGGCCCTTGACGTCCTCGACGTCCACGCCCTCGGGGCGCGCGAAGCGGAAGGTCGACCCGGCGAAGCCGAGGGCGAGCACCTCCTCGGCGTTGGAGTGCGAGTCCAGCAGCAGGTCGCGGCCGGTGATGCCGACGTCGAGGCGGCCGGAGCCCACGTACACCGCGATGTCGCGCGGGCGGAGGAAGAAGAACTCCACCTCGTTGTTCGGGTCGACGAGGACGAGCTCCTTGGGGTCCTTCCGCTGGCGGTAGCCGGCCTCATGGAGCATCTCCGCCGCGGGACCCGAGAGCGAACCCTTGTTGGGGACGGCGATGCGCAGCATGGGAGGTTGCTTCCTTACCTGTTCGGAGGATGGGGGTGCTCGGGAGAGCGGGGGTGTCTAGAGGTACTTGTAGACGTCGTCGAGCGTCAGTCCGCGGGCGATCATCATCACCTGGAGGTGGTAGAGGAGCTGCGAGATCTCCTCCGCCGTCTGCTCGTCCGTCTGGAACTCGGCGGCCATCCAGACCTCGGCGGCCTCCTCGACGACCTTCTTGCCGATCGCATGGACGCCCTGCTGGACGAGCTGCGCGGTACGGGAGGACGAGGGGTCGCCGGTGGCGGCCTTCTGCTGGAGCTCGGCGTAGAGCTCCTCGAATGTCTTCGAAGCCATGATGGGGCCACCTTACGGCGTGCGGGCGGACGGACGGTAAACGGTCCCGGAGCGTGGACAGTCGGGTGGACGTCCGCGCTCCGGGACCGGACGGACCGGGTGCGGCCCCGTGTCAGAGCGCGGCGCGCAGCGCCACGACGGTGGCGACGGCGGCGGTGACGGCCTCGTGGCCCTTGTCCTCGGCGGAGCCGGGCAGGCCGGCGCGGTCGATCGCCTGCTCCTCGTTGTCGCAGGTCAGCACGCCGAAGCCGACCGGGACGCCGGTGTCCACGCTGACCTGGGTGAGGCCGCTGGTGGCCGCCTGGCAGACGTAGTCGAAGTGCGGGGTCCCGCCGCGGATCACCACGCCGAGGGCGACCACGGCGTCGTAGCCGCGCTCGGCGAGGCGCTTGGCGGCGACCGGCAGCTCGAAGGTGCCGGGCACCCGCAGCACGGTCGGCTCGGCGACGCCCAGCTCCTTGAGCGCCCGGTGCGCGCCGTCCAGCAGGCCGTTCATCACCGTGTCGTGCCACTGGGCGGCGACGACGGCGACCTTGAGGCCGGCGGCGCCGTCGATGGTCAGCTCGGGGGCTCCGTGACCGCTCATGTTCTCTTCCGTTCTCTGGTGTCGTCGCTGGTTCTGAGGTGTGCGGCTTCAGGAGCCGAGGCCGGGCAGGTCGTGGCCCATCCGGTCGCGCTTGGTGCGCAGGTAGCGCAGGTTGTGCTCGCCGGGCGCGATCTCGACCGCTTCGCGCCCCTTGACCTTGAGCCCGTGCTCGGTGAGCGCGGTCAGCTTCTGCGGGTTGTTGGTGAGCAGGGTGAGCGAGCGGACGCCGAGGTCCACCAGCGTCTGGGCCGCGATGCTGTAGTCCCGGGCGTCGGCGGGCAGGCCGAGGTCCAGGTTGGCGTCGACGGTGTCCCGCCCCCGCTCCTGCAGCTCGTACGCGCGCAGCTTGTGGGCCAGGCCGATCCCCCGCCCCTCGTGGCCGCGCAGGTACAGCACCACGCCGCGCCCGGCCTCGGCGACCCGCCGCAGCGAGGCCTCCAGCTGCGGGCCGCAGTCGCAGCGCAGCGAGCCGAAGACGTCACCGGTCAGGCACTCGGAGTGGACCCGCACCAGGACGTCCTCGCCGTCCGGCAGCCGCCCCTCCGCGTCCAGGCCGCCGGCCACCAGCGCGAGGTGCTCGACGCCGTCGATGGTCCCCCGGTAGCCGACGGCGGTGAACTCCCCGTGCACGGTGGGCAGGCCGGTGGCGGCGGCCCGGTCGACGTGCAGCTCGGTGCGGCGGCGGTAGGCGATCAGGTCCTCGATGGAGATGATCGCCAGGCCGTGCTCGCGGGCGAAGGCGACCAGCTCGGGCAGCCGGGCCATGGTGCCGTCGTCGTTGACCACCTCGGCGATCGCGCCGGCCGGCGGCAGCCCGGCGAGCCGGGCCAGGTCGACGGCGGCCTCGGTGTGGCCGGGGCGGACCAGCACGCCGCCCTCGACGGCGCGCAGCGGGAAGACGTGCCCGGGGCGGGTGAGGTCGCCGGGCTCGGTGCCGGGCGAGGAGAGCAGCCGTACGGTGCGGGCGCGGTCGGCGGCGGAGATGCCGGTGTCGACCCCCTCCCGGGCGTCCACCGAGACGGTGTACGCGGTGCCCTTGCGGTCCTCGTTGACCTGGGTCATCGGCGGGAGCTTGAGGCGGTCCAGCTCCTCGCCGGTCATCGGGGCGCAGATCACGCCGGAGCTGTAGCGGACGGTGAAGGCCATCAGCTCGGCGGTCGCGGCGGACGCGGCGAAGACGATGTCGCCCTCGTTCTCGCGGTCCTCGTCGTCGACCACGACCACGGCGCGGCCGAGCGCGATGTCGGCGATCGCCCGCTCGACCGGGTCGAGGACGAGCTCGGGGTCGGAGTCGGGCCCGGTGGCCCCGTTGCTGGACTGGTTCTCGGTCATCTCGGTCATACCGTGGCTCCCTGCGGGACGGTGGCGGACTTGGCGCGCGGCTCACGGGTGCTCAGCCACCAGGACCGCAGGCCGAGCAGCACCAGGACGAAGTAGACGGAGTAGGTGAGGCCGGAGAAGGTGTAGCCGCTGTTGAAGGCGAACGGCACGCCGACCGCGTCGACCGCGATCCAGGCGAACCAGAACTCCACCCAGCCGCGGGCCTGGGCGACCATCGCGGCCAGCGTGCCGACGAAGACGTAGGCGTCCGACCAGGGGCTCCAGGACAGGCTGGGGTAGGACGTGAAGAGCAGGGCGAGCGCGACCGTGCCGGCCGCCGTACCCGCCGCCAGCGCGATCCGCTCGCGCCAACTCGCGAACCGTACGGCGATCGTGCCACCCTCGCGGCGGCCCCGCTGCCACTGCGCCCAGCCCCAGGCGGCGGTGACGATCACGATCAGCTGCTTGCCGATCAGGCCGGGGACGTGGCCGCCGAGGTAGGCCGCGATCAGCACCGCGCCGGACAGCAGCTGGACCGGCCAGCTCCAGACCGAGCGGCGCCAGCCGAGCGCGAGCCCGCCGAGGCCGAGGATGTTGCCGAACATGTCGGCCCACTTGACGTGTTCGCCGAGGACGGTGAACGCCTCGCCGCTGAGCCAGCTCACTCGGACTCCCCCGGGGTTCCGTCGACCGGCAGGCCGGACGGGGTGGACAGGCTGGAAAGGTCGGACGGGTGGGGCGGGTTGGAAAGGTTCGGCAGGTTCGGGAAGTCGGGCAGGGTGCGGGACTCCAGGAGGCGCTCGACGTACTTCGCGAGCACGTCCACCTCGAGGTTGACGCCCTCCCCGACGGCCTTGGCGCCGAGCGTGGTCAGCGCGAGGGTGGTCGGGATGAGGCTGACGGTGAAGCTGTCCGCGGCCGCCTCCACCACGGTCAGGCTGACGCCGTCGACCGTGATCGAGCCCTTCTCCACCAGGTAGCGGGAGATCGTGCCGGGCAGCGAGAACCGCAGCACCTCCCAGCGCAGCTCGCCCGCCGCGTCGCGCTCGCCCGGCTCGCGGCTCAACAGCCGCCCGGTGGCGTCGACATGGCCCTGGACGAGGTGGCCGCCCAGCCGGGCGCCGAGCGCCATGGCGCGCTCCAGATTGACCCGCGAGCCGGGCGCCAGCTCGCCGAGGCTGGAGCGGTGCAGCGTCTCGGCCATCACGTCGGCGCTGAACTCACCGGTGCCGGCGGCCAGTTCCACCGGGCTGTCGACGACGGTCAGGCACACGCCGTTGACCGCGATGGAGTCGCCGTGCCGGGCACCCGTACAGACCACCGGGCCGCGCAGGCGGATCCGCGAGGAGTCGCCGATCTCCTCGATCGACACGACCTCGCCGAGCTCTTCGATGATGCCGGTGAACACCCGGGTTCTCCTCGCGCTTGGGGCGCGGACTCCGGGGCGGCATGGGAGATGACACGGACGGGCACCGGCGCACGGACCCGGGACACACCCGTCGCCGGGGATGCCGAGGCCACCGGGAGATCGCTCGCCCGGCACGGGAGACACCGCTCCCGTCGTTCACCTGACCGGGGCCCGGGAGGCAGTCTCCTGCCAGTGGACCCACGGGTACTGCTCTTCGTCCGCCCGCGCACGCCTCCCATCCGGACTTTAACCGTCGGTCCAGGAATTTCACCTGGTCAACCGGCCGCTGGCTGCGGACGGGTCGCGGACTGTAACCGCCGGTTCGGATTTTCACCGACCCCGGAGTGCGCTGAACGTCACTGCTTGATGCCGTCATTGTGCCACGGTCGGCGCAAGGGCAGGGAGGGCCTCCGGCTGTGGTCTGTTTCACGGGCTTGCGGGGAATGCGCGGCGGGGTGCTACCGCGGCTCCGCCGGGGGGCGAGCGTACGTTGGAGGGCCATGTGCGCGGGGGTGCGCGTGTTCGGCGGGCCATGCGCTCGGAGGGCCGCGGCTCAGAGGGCCGCGGGGGCGGTGATCGACGTGAAGTGGGTGACCTCCGGCGGGTGGGCGAGGTAGCTCAGCTCGCCCTCCGACCAGACCGGCCGGATCCGCCACATCGGCCCCGCGTACCCGCGCAGCGCCTCCTCGTCGCGCCAGCGGCTCAGCACCAGCACCCGGTGCCCGTCCTCGGACACCGAGCGCAGCAGCTCGCCGCCGAGGCAGCCGTCGGTCCGCCCGAGCTGCGGGATCACCTGGGCGGCCAGGTGCGCGCAGAACTCCTCGATGCGACCGGCCGAGACCTGCCCGGCCCAGATCCTGACGATCACGACCACCACCTCCGGCTGCGGCTGGCGTCCCACGCCCGGGCATCCCTCGCCCGGGCGCGCTGACCACTGACCCGGCGGTCCCCGCCCGGCGAGCCCCGAGCCAGTGGTCCCTGGCCCCCATTATGAGCGGAAAACCGCTGGTGGGGAGGGGTGGAGCCGGAATTTCACGGAGGGTTGCCAGGGCCCGGGGAACGGGGTGCGCCGAGCGGCCTCGGCTACATTCCCGGTATGACGACCACACCGGAATCTGTCGTTTCGTCAACCACCGCAACCACCGCGCCGAACCGGCCGGGCAGCCTGTTCGACGCCCTCCACGCGGGCGCGCTCAGCGATCCCGCCCAGCTGCGCGAGATCTACGAGCAGCCCGGCGACCAGGCGCGCCGCAAGCAGGTCGACCACCTGCACGAGGTCGCCCAGCGCCTGATCGCCTGCTCCCCGCTGGTCTTCGTGGCCAGCGCGGACGCCGCCGGGCGCTGCGACGTCTCCCCGCGCGGCGGGCCGGCCGGGCTGGTCTCGGTGCTCGACGAGTACACCCTGGCCATTCCGGACGCCACCGGCAACAAGCGCTTGGACACCCTGCACAACATCCTGGAGACCGGCCGGGTCGGGCTGCTCTTCGTCGTCCCCGGCCGGGACGCCACCCTGCGGGTCAACGGGCAGGCCTGCGTCTCGACCGACCCGGAGCTGCTGCGGCAGCTGACCGCCGTCGGCAAGCCGCCGCGCAGCGCCATCGTGGTCGCCGTCGAGGAGGTGTACGGGCACTGCCCGAAGGCCTTCCTGCGCTCCTCGGCGTGGAAGCCGGAGAACTGGCTGGCCAAGGGCGCGCAGCCGAGCTCGGCGGAGGTCACGCTCTCGCACCTGCGGGACGAGTCGCTGACCGTGGAGATGATCGAGCAAATCGAGCGGGAGGCGCTGCTGTACCGGTACGAGTGAGGCAGCGGGGACTTCTCCGCTCGGGGTCCCCGTCTCGCCGTGAGTGGCCGGCGGTCGGTTTGGCGGGTGCCCGGCGAGGTGCTCGGCGGCCGGCGCGGTGCCCGGCGGCCGGCGGCCGGCCCGGGTGGGTCGGGCGCCGGGCCGCGCGCCCGGTCGGTCTCGGGGCTCCGCTGCCCCGGGCTCAGGCCGCCTTGGGAAGGTCCACCACGGGCGCGCCGTCGGCGGCCCGCTGGACCGCCTCGACGCCCTTGTGGGCCGCGTCCTTGCTGGCGTAGCCCTGGCCGGTGGCGACGATCTCGCCGTTGCCCGCCTTGAGCCGGAACCGGTACTTGCCACCGGCGTCCTGATAGACCTCGAACTTGCCCGACATCGGGGCCACCTCCTCGCGGGGCCTCCTCGTGGAGCGCTCGATGCGCCCGCTGTCCGGCCCCCGGCGCCACCGTGCGCCCGGCACCACCCCGGCCGCACCCGGGCGGCAGCCGGACGGGTGATGCCGGGCCCACCGGGGTTTGCGGAGGTGCCGGGGCGGCCGGCCGGTGGTTTGAATGGACGGATGGACTGCGTCTTCTGTGCGGTGGTGGCGGGCGAGGAGCCGGCGCACCGGGTGCTGGACGACGAGGTGGCGGTGGCCTTCCTGGACCGCCGGCCGCTGTTCCCCGGGCACGTCCTGGTCGTGCCGCGCGCCCACCACCCGACGCTGGCCGACCTGCCCGCCGCCGAGGTCGGGCCGTTCTTCCTGCGGGTGCAGCGGGTGGCGGGGGCCGTCGAGCGCGGGCTGGGCGCGGCGGGCAGTTTCGTGGCGGCGAACAACCGGATCAGCCAGTCGGTGCCGCACCTGCACGTCCACGTGGTGCCGCGCAATCCGAAGGACGGGCTGCGCGGGTTCTTCTGGCCCCGGCGGCGGTATCCGGACGAGGCGGGGGCGGCGGAGGTCGCGGCCCGGCTGCGGGAGGCGCTGGAGGAGTGACGGGGGCGGGGCTCCGGCTCCGTGCCCTGCCGTGGGGATCGCGCGGGGGGGTCGACGGGGGGTCGTACCTCCGCAGGAGCATCGGCGGGGTCGATATCGTTTTCCGGGCGGACGATCCGGCCGAACGGGGCGCCTAGGCTCGCGAGCATGAACGAACTCGCCTGTCTCGTGCAGCAGACGGCCGACCGGCTCGCGGGCCGACACGTCGGCGCGGTGGTCGCCGGGCTGGCCGGCGACGACGTGGAGATCCGGGGTGCCGGGCGGACCGGTCCGGGCGGTGGGATACCCGGACCGCACACACTGTTCGACATAGGCTCCGTCACCAAGGTGTTCACCTCGCTCGTGCTCGCACGGCTGGCGCTCGACGGAGCCGTCCGGCTGGACGAACCGCTCGCCGAGGTGCTCACGGGGGCCTCGGGCGGTCCGGCCGTCGTCCCGGCCAGGGGCCCGCAGCCGATCACCCTGCGGCACCTCGCCACCCACACCTCTGGGCTCCCCCGGCTGCCCCGGGGCATGCTGGCGCAGTCACTGCTGTCCCCCAACAAGCCCGATCCGTACGCCGGTTGCACCACCGAGCGGGTGCTCGACGGGCTCGCGCGGACGCGGTTGCGGACCGCGCCCGGGCGCGGCTTCCGCTACTCCAACCTCGGCGCGGGGCTGCTCGGCCTGGCCCTCGCGCAGCGGTCCGGCGTCGGGTACGAGGACTTGGTGGCGCGCGAGGTCTGCGCACCGCTGGGCCTGGTGGACACCTGCGTGCGGTCGGACGAGGAGCAGTCCGCGCGGCTGGCACACGGGCACACGCCGGGCGGCCGGCCGGTGCCGCACTGGAGCTTCGGGGCCGTGCCCGGCATGGGCGGGCTCCGGTCGACCGCCGCCGACCTGGTGGTGTTCCTGCGGGCCCAACTCGCCGCCGGGCGCGAGCCGGAGGCGCCACTGTCGGCCGCGATCGCCCTCACCCGGGAGACCCGCCACCGGGTCAACCCCTTCGCCTGGACGCACCTGGGCTGGCTCGGGCACCGGCTGCACACCCAGCAGGGCGGGCACCTCCAGATCTGGCACAACGGGGGCACCGGCGGGTTCCGTTCGTTCGTGGCCTTCGACCCGGAGAAGCGGGTCGGCGCCGTGGTGCTGGCCAACACCCGCCGGTCGGTCGATCCGGCGGGCACGGCGCTGCTGCGCGGGCTGCAGATCGGGTTCGCGACGACGGGGTGAGGGCGGTGACGGGGGTTCCGGCGGTGACGGGGGGGATTTCGATCGGAATGTGCCGATCGGCACTGTCGGCGGGCGCGGTGAGGAGTCGATCCTGGGCATCCGATGGTTGCGGCCCTCCTGAGGGGTTGCCGCGGAGCGGAGGGAGCTCGGTATGACGGTGGTGCGGGCCGCCCGGGCGGGCGTTGCGGCCCCGCCCAGGGGCACCTGGGCCGTTCGTCCCCACCCCCGTGGCGGGCGGCTGCGGCCGGGGCGCGATGATGGCGGGGCCGAACCAGGCCAAAAGGTGCTGATTGGCTCTGTCGCCGGGGGCGGCGCGCGGTCGATGCTGGGGTTCTGGAAGTCGCGGTTCCGTTGGGGGAGCCCTCCGACTGAGCCGAGTGAAAGGGGGCCGACGTGGCGGTGACGTGGTCGCCGACGCGGGTGCGGTCGGCGGGTGCGACCGGTTCTGCCGACCTGGCCGCTTCTGCCGGTGCGGCCGGCATGGCTGGTTCGGCCGGCGCTGCCGGTCGACTGGGCCCGGTGCTGCGGGTGCACAGACGGTTCCGGCCGCTGTCCTGGCCGGCGCGGGTGTGGCTGCACTCCTGCGGGGTGGCCGTCTCCGTGGTGGTCTGTCTGGCGCTCGGCGAGTGGTGGCCCGCGCCCGTACTGGCCGCCGCCGCGGTGGTGGCGGTGAGCGGGTACGAGCGGCTGCGGCCCACACCCGGGCTGCGCTCCGTACGGGTCCACGAGGGTGGGCTGGTGCTGGTCTCGGCCGGCGGCGGCGAGGAGCCGCTGCCCTGGCGCGCGATGGAGGCCACCGAGTACTCCCCGGGAGGGCCGCACGGGGAGTACGAGCACGGGCGAATATGGCCGGCGGGCGCGGACGAGCCGCTGGTGCTGGCGCACCTGGGCGGGCTGGGCAGGCTGTTCCGGGAGCTGGAGGAGCGCCTCTCCCCCGGGCTCCGGGCCGCCCTGCACGAGACGCTGCGCACGGAAGGAAGCGTCCGCTTCGTCCGGGGGCGACTGACGGTGACGGCCGGCGGGCTGGTGCACCGGCCGCCGCACCCGCTCGCCGCGACGGAGGCCTACCGGTGGCCGGAGGTGCACTCGGCCCGGGCCTCAGCCCTCGGCGAGCTGGAGGTCCGGACGCACTCGGCCGGTCTCCCGCTCACCTTCCCGGTGCCCAACGCCCGTGCGGCCGCAGGCTTCCTGGAGGACCTCCGGACGGCCTCCACCGGCTGACGGCCCGCCCGGGCCGAGCAGCCCCGGTGCAGGTTCCCGCATGTTCGCGCAGGTTCGCCCGGGCCCGCCCCCTAGGGGGCGCCACAGTGCCTTCCGGAAGGGATCAGTACGCCGCTGAGTGGACGTCAGTTCCGTGGCGGGCGGCCTACGGTCGCTGACATGAGCCGACTCCGTACGACCGCCGCCGCTGCGGCCCTGCTGCTCGCGCTGCCGCTGTCCGTCGCCGCCGCCGCGCCGGCCCTGGCGGCCGCGCCCGCCAGCTCCGCCACCGCTCCCGCGAACCCGACCACCCGGGCCGCCGCCCAGGTCGAACTCCCCCGCCCGACCGGGCCGTACGCGGTCGGGCAGGAGGTCCTGCACCTCGTGGACCAGAACCGTCCGGACCCGTGGGTGCCCGCCGCCGGTCCGCGCCAGCTGATGGTCTCGATGTACTACCCCGCGCACGCCGGGACGGGCACCCCCGCCCCGTACATGACGCCCGCCGCCGCCCGCGCGCTGCTGGACGGGAAGCTACCGGGCAACACCATCCCGACCGAGGCGGTGTCCGGCACCCGGACGTGGGCGGAGTCCGGGGCCCGCCCCCAGGGCGGCCACTACCCGCTGGTGGTCCTGTCGCCCGGCTTCACCATGCCGCGTGCCACGCTCAGCAGCCTCGCCGAGGACCTGACCAGCCGCGGCTACGTCGTCGCGCTGGTCGACCACACCTACGAGAACACCGGGACCACCTTCCCCGACGGCCGGACGCTCCCCTGCGAGGTGTGCGGGACGCTGAGGACCCAGGAGGCCTGGGAGGCCCTGGACGCGAGCCGGGCGAAGGACGTCTCCTTCGTCATCGACCAGTTGACCGACCGCCCGCACCCGGCCTGGCGCTACGCCCGGCTGATCGATCGCGACCGGATCGCCATGGCCGGACACTCCGCCGGTGGCGCCGCCACCGTCCCGGCCCTGCTCACCGACGACCGGCTCCGGGCCGGGGTCGACCTGGACGGCACCATGGACTACCTGGTGCCCGAGTCCGGCATCAAGGGCAAGCCGTACCTGATGATCGGCCACCCGCTGCCCGGCGGCGGCGAGGACGAGAGCTGGCTCAGGAGCTGGCCCCGGCTGGACGGCTGGAAGCGCTGGCTGACCGTCGACGGCACCGACCACGGCAGCTTCACCGACTTCCCGCTCTTCTTCGACGGGCTCGGCCTCCCCAAGGGCCCGGACACCACCATCGGCAGCCAGCGGGCCGTCGCCCTCACCCGGCAGTACGTCGGGGCGTTCTTCGACCTCCAGCTGAAGGGCGTCCCGCAGCCGCTGCTCGACGGGCCGAGCGCCGCCAACCCAGAGGTGCGGTTCACCCCCTGACGGCCGTCCCCGAATGACAGCGATTTCCGAGTGACAGCGGTTCCCGGGGCGGGGCCGTCGGCAGCGCGCCGGCGGCCCCGTCGGCGTACGGGCGCTCTGCCTACAGTCAGCCGGGCAGCACCGCCGCCGAGGCGATCGGTTCGAGCAGCGGGTGGGGGCGGACCAGGGCGCGGGAGACCGGGTCCTCGCGGTGGCCGCCGGCCCGGGCGGGGTTGGGGCGCATGACGACCGCGGTCGGCGGGACGGGCCCGCCGCCGCAGGCCGGGCAGACGCCGACGAGGTCGAGGTCGGTGCCGCAGACGGCGTGCGCGAAGAGGTGGTACGGACCCCCCTCGGTGGCGTGCCGGCCGCCCCAGCGACTCAACTGGTAGAGCGGGCCCCAGAGTTCGAGGCCGGCACTGGTCAGCAGGTAGCCGTGGCGCAGCGGCGCCCGCTGGTACGGCTCCTTGCGCAGCACCCCGGCCGCGACCAGGGCGTTGAGGCGCGAGGTGAGGACGGCGCGCGGGATGCCGAGGTGGGCGAGGAAGTCGTTGAAGCGCTGCACACCGTAGAACGCGTCGCGCACGATCAGCAGGCTCCAGCGCTCGCCGACCACCTCCAGGGCGCGGGCCAGCGCGCACTCCTGCAGTTCGTAGTCGGTTCCCAGGGCCATGGGCGTCAGCCTAGTCCACCCCTCTAGTGGGTTCAATGAACAGACCAGCGGTGGTAGCGTGCCGTCCGAGACGAAGGTTCATTCACCAGACCATTAGGGTCCGGCCCTCGGAGGGAACACCCATGCCCCCCGCACCACCTGGCTCCTCACCCGCCTCCTCCCCCACCACCCCCACCACCCCGGGCCCGCGCGTCCGGCCCGGGGCCACGCTGGCGACCACCGCGGCGGCGACCGCCCTGACCACCGTCGCGTACACCGCCCCCACCGCCTCGCTCGCCGCCACCGCCCAGGCCGCCCACCTGGGCGCCTCCGGCCGCACCTGGATCCTCACCGGCACCCTGGTCGGCATCTCGGCGCTGCTGCTCACCGCCGGGAGCGCCGCTGACGACCACGGCCGCAAGCGGGTCTTCACCTTCGGCGTTCTGCTGTTCGCCGCCGCCGAGGCGCTGGCCGCCCTCGCCCCCGGCGGCGCCCTCTACCTGGCCTCCCGGGTACTCCTCGGCGCCGCCTCGGCCGCCGTCCTGGCCCCCGCGCTCGGCCTGATCAGCCACGCCCACCCGCCCGGGCCCGGCCGGATCCGGGCGCTCGGCGTCTGGGGCGCGGCGGTCGGGCTGGGCATCGCGATCGGGCCGGTGTACGGCGCCCTGGTCCAGCAGTGGGCCGGATGGCGCGCGGTCAGCGGCGGGATCGCGGTGGCCGCGGCCGTGGTGGCCGGCTGCGCCGCCGGGATCCTCACCGAGTCACGGGCCGAACGCCCGCGTGCCCTCGACCCGTACGGGGTGCTCACCCTCGCCGCCGGCACCTCCTGCCTGATCGCCGGACTGGCCGAAGGCCGCGGCGGCTGGGGGCAGCCCGCCGTGGTGGCGCTGCTGGCGGGCGGGGTGCTGCTGCTGGCGGCGTTCGCCGTGGTCGAGGCGAAGGTCCGGGAGCCGATGCTGGACCTCGCCCTGTTCCGCAGCCCCGGCTTCATCGCGGCCACCGGCGGGGCGCTGTTCACGGGGCTGGCCCTGGTCGGCTTCATGAGCTACCTGCCCACCCTGCTCCAGGGCGTGCTCGGCCTGTCCGGCCCGGCCGCGGCCGGCGTGCTGGCCCTGTGGTCGGGCCTCTCGGTGGTCTCCGCGCTCCAGGCCCGCCACCTGGCCACCCGCCTGCCCGCCACCGCCCAGGTCGCCCTCGGCCTGCTCGTCTGCGGCACCGGCGAGGCCGCGCTGTACGGGCTCACCCCCGGCTCGTCCTGGCTGCGACTGGCCCCGGGACTCGCCGTCGCGGGCATCGGCAGCGGCATCCTCAACGCGGCGCTCGCCCGGCTCGCGGTCAGCAGCGTCCCCGCACACCGGGCCGCCATGGGCTCCGGCGCCAACAACACCTCCCGCTACCTGGGTTCGGCCCTCGGCGTGGCCCTCACCGTCACCGTCGCCGGCTCCCCCCACCCCACCGCCCACACCCTCGCCGCAGGCACCGACCGGGCCACCCTCACCGCCGCCGCCCTCTGCCTCCTCGGCGCCCTCCTCGCCCTCGCCGCCCACACCACCGAATCCCGCACCACCCACCCCACCCCCGTCCCGTGAGCCACCAGACCCCCCTCCCACCCCCGCGAGACACCAGAAGTCGGCCCATCCGACTTCCGCCGCGGCAGCTGAAACGCCTCCCCACCTGTGGCAACACAGGCACCGGTTTTGTCGGCCAACGGTTGAGGTTCTGGACGACTTTCCGTGACCCAGAACCCAAATTGAGCCGCTGCCGATGCCATTTGCCGCAACACGTGGCCTGAAGCAGCGAACCCCGGAGCCGCCGGCGCCGATCCAGGCGCCAGCACCGCGCAACCGGTCCGCCCGAACCACCACCCCAAGGCCTACGCGGAAGGCCTCCGGACGACCGCGCCGAGGCCAACGGACAATTCGCGAGCAGACCGGGAGCCCACACACGGAAATCCCACCCTCCAAGCGCACGAGAAGTCGGCTCAATCGACTTCCCACGCACACCCAGGCGGAAGGACCCTCCCCGGCTCCGCCGACATCAACCGGGGCTCGCCCGCCTGGAGCGCAAAGCCGGACACCGGCGAAGCGGGCCCCCGACCAAACGCCCCGTACTGAATAGCGTCACTGGGCGAGGCACGAGAAGTCGACCGGGCCGACTTCTCGCGCACACACCGGCTCGGTGCCCTGGCGGAGGCCGCAGCGACAGGAACCACGCTCGGCCGGGAGGCCCAGAAAGTCGGCTGGATCGACTTTCCGCGCGCAACCCACCGATCCGTCGCGGCAGCGGGGGCCACACCGCCATGGACAACACCTGGGAATGGGGCGCAGGAAGTCGGCCCGGTCGACTTCCTGCGCACAATCGGGGTCAGCGGCTCCCGGGCGGACCCTCCAAGGCCGACGGATGGCACCGGCCCCTGCTCGCGCCACTGCGGCTCGACACAGGCAAAGCGAGCCCTTGGCAAGGGGCTCCCTGACGAGCAGCGTCACCGGAACAGGACGTAGGAAGTCGGCTCGGCCGACTTCCTCTACGGACACCGCTTGGGGGCATGGTGGAGGCCTCACCGACAGGAACCGCACTTGGGTCGGACGCGAGAAGTCGACTGGATCGACTTCTCGCGCGGGCACCGGTTGGGAGCCGGGTCGAGGCCGCAGCGACAGGAACCACGCTCGGGCGGGAGGCCCAGAAAGTCGGCTAGATCGACTTTCCGCGCGCAACCCACCGGTCCGTCGCGGCAGTGAAGGCCACACCGCCATGGACAACACCTGGGAATGGGGCGCAGGAAGTCGGCCCGGTCGACTTCCTGCGCACAACCGGGGTGGGCTGCTTCCGGACGCTCGCGCCAAGGCCAACAGATAGCGCGGCACAAGCGAAGCAAGCCCTGGCAATACGCTGCCTGGCGAGCAGGGTCACTGGAGCAGGACATGGGAAGTCGGCCAGGCCGACTTCCTGCGCGGGCACCGCTTGGGGGGGCGTGCTGGAAGCCTCGCCGGCAGGAACCGCACTCGGACTCGAAGCACGGAAAGTCGGCTGGATCGACTTCCTGCGCGGGACCCGTCGATTCGTCGCGGCAGCGGGAGGCCGCACCGGTATGGAAAACGCCAGAGGGTGCGGGGTGCAGGAAGTCGGCCCGGTCGACTTCCTGCGCACAACCGGGGTGAGGGGCTCGGGGCAGTCGCTCCGAGGCCGACGGATGGCACGGGAGCTGCCGGCTCGAGAGGTGGTGAAGGCCGCGCCGCCGTGGGCGGCGCCTGAGGGTAGGGACGCGAGAAGTCGACTGGGCCGACTTCTCGTGCGGGCACCAGCTCGGGGCGTGGTGGAGGCCGCAGCGACAGGAACCGTGCTCGGGTAGGGCGCACAGGGAGCCGGCTGGATCGACTTCTCGTGCGGGAGCTGCCGGGTCGGGTGGTGGTGGAGGCCCTGCCTCCGTGGGCAGCGCTTGAGGGCGGGGTGTGGGGGCTGGGGCGGCTGCGGTGGGTGGGGGTGCGTGCGAAGATGGCAGGGCTGGTGGGAACGATCTCCGGACGGTTTCTGGGACGGTTCTCTGGCCATGGTGGACGAATACGCGCAGCGCGCGGGGCAGCCTCGGCAGGACGCCCTGCTGATGGTGCCGATCGCCACAGCGCTGATCGACGCCGACGGGCGGATCCTGCACTGGAGCGGTGACGCGGAGGCATTGCTCGGGCACCCTGCGCAGGAGGCGGTGGGGGCGCGGGCGGCGACGCTGCTGACCTCCGAGGAGCACCGGCCGGAGGTGCTCCAGCTGTTCCGGCAGATCCTGGCGGGCCGGTCGTGGTCCGGGGTGTTCCCGGTGCGGCACCGGGACGGGCACCTGGTGAACCTGGAGTTCCGTACGTATCCGATCCGCGGCCCGGGCGGCGCCCCGATGGTGCTGGCGGTGGCCTCCGAGGTGACGACGCTGCGCCGGCTCCAGGCCGACCTGGCGCTCCTCGACGGGTTCTTCACGCAGTCCCCGGTCGGCATGGCGGTGTTCGACACCGGCCTGCGCTTCGTCCGGTTGAACGCGGCGCTGGCGGACGCGAACGGCCTGGGCGTCGAGGAGCCGCTGGGCCGTCGGCTCACCGAGGTGCTGCCGGGGATCAACGCCCCGGAGTCCGAGGCGGTGATGCGCCGGGTGCTGGAGAGCGGCGAGCCGGTGGTGGACGACCTGGCGCACGGCCGTACCCCGGGCGACCCGAGCCACGACCATGCCTGGTCGGCCTCGTACTTCCGGTTGAGGGACCGCGGTGGCCGGGTGCTCGGCGTGTGCGCCACGGTCATCGACATCACCGAGCGGTTCCACGCCGACGCCCGGGCGGCCCGCGCCCAGGAGCGGCTGTCCCTGCTGGTCGACGCGACCGCCTCGATCGGCACCACGCTGGACCTGCGGCAGACCGCCCGGGAGCTGGTCGACGCGATGGTGCCGAGGGTCGCCGACATCAGCGCGGTGTTCGGGCTGGAGGAGCTGGTGGCCGGCCGGAACGTGGAGCCGCCCGCGCCGGACGTCCCGCTGCTGGTGCGCCGCCTGGCGATCGCCTCCGCCGACGCCGTCTACCCGGCCGATTCGCTGCCGGTCGACGCGGTGTACGAGCTGCGGCCGGACTCCCCGTACGCCCGGGCGCTGGCCGGCGGGCGCACGGTGGTGGTGCCCTCCTGGGAGCTGCCGATGCTGAGCGAGCCCGTCCACGAGAGCCACCGCCAGGCCTACCTGGGCGACCGCCCGCGCTCGGTGCGGATCACCCCGCTGGTGGCGCGCGGTACGACGCTCGGCATGGTGGTGTACTCGCGGCGCGGCGCGCGGGAGTCCTTCGCGGCGGCCGACATCACGCTCGGCGACGAGCTGTCCTCGCGCGCGGCCGTCGCGATCGACAACGCCCGGCTGTACCTGCGCCAGCACCAGACCGTGCTGGCCCGGCAGCAGGCGCTGCGCGAGGCGAGGGCCGCGCAGGAGCGTCTGGCGCTGGTCAACGTGGCCTCCGCCCGGATCGGCACCACGCTCGATCTCGCCCAGACCGCGCAGGAGTTGGCCGAGGTGGCGGCACCGAGGCTGGCCGACACGGTGGTGGTGGAGGTGCTGGAGGAGCTGGTCCGCGGCGAGCGCGAGGCGACCGCCCCGGTGGACGGTTCGGCGCTGCTGCGGCGGATGGCCTTCCACTCGGTGCCCGGCTCGACGCTGGCGCCGATCGCCCGCACCGGCAACCTGCACCGTTTCGTGCCCGGTTCGCCGTACGCCTGGTGCCTGGCGCACCGCAAGCCCGTCCTGGTGCCCAGGATGGACGAGGAGGGCATGGCCTGGTTCGCGGACGACCCGGTGCGGCAGGCCGCCGTACGGGAGCAGAACGTGCTGTCGTTCATGGTGGTCCCGCTGATCGCGCGCGGCACCCCGGTCGGCGTGGCGGGCTTCTACCGCACCCGGGTCGAGCGCCCGTACGATGACGACGACGTGGCGCTGGCCGGGGAGTTGGCGGTGCGGGCGGCCGTCTCGATCGACAACGCGCTGCTGTTCACCCGCGAGCGCGACGCGGCCGCCGCCCGGCAGCGGGCGCTGGACGAGGCGTGGGCCGCCCAGCAGCGGCTGTCGCTGCTGAACGAGGCCAGCAACCGGATCGGCACCACGCTCGATCTGCACCGCACCGCCCGGGAGTTGGTGGAGGTGGTGATCCCGCGCTTCGCCGACTTCGTGACCGTGGACCTGCGCGAGGCGGTGCTCAGCGGCGAGGAGCCCGGGGCGGTCCCGGCGGAGGGCCCGGTGCTGATGCGGGCGGTGGCGGTCGGCGACACCGGCCCGGACGGCGGCATGCTCGGGGCGGCCGACCAGGTGGGCGAGACCTCGCAGTCGGCCGGGCTGTACGCGCAGAGCCTGCGCACCCGGCGCTCGATCCTGGTCTCCGAGGTGACCGAGGAGGAGCTGAGCCGGATCGTCGCCTCGCCCGACCGGGTGCAGCCGAGCCTGGACGCCGGGGTGCACTCGTACCTGATGGTGCCGCTGGTGGCGCGCGGACAGGTGCTGGGCGGCGCGGAGTTCGTCCGCTCCCGCAACCCGGTGCCGTTCGGGTCGGCGGACCGTTCGCTGGCCGAGGAGCTGGCCGCCCGCACCGCGCTGGCGATCGACAACGGACGGCTCTACCGCCGCGAACGGGACACCGCGCTCACCCTCCAACGCAGCCTGCTGCCACAGGAGGTGCACCGCACGCTCGGGCTGGACCTCGCCTACCGCTACCTGCCGAGCAGCGTGGTCAGCGAGGTCGGCGGCGACTGGTTCGACGTGGTACCGCTGTCCTCCGGACGGGTCGCGCTGATCGTCGGCGACGTGATGGGCCACGGCATCCGGGCCGCCGCCACCATGGGCCAACTCCGCACGGCCGCAAGGACGTTGATCACGCTGGACCTGGATCCCGAACGGGTTCTGTACCGGCTGGACGAGGCGACCGCGGGCATCGGCGAGGGCCAGTTCGCCACCTGCGTCTGCGTGGTCTACGACCCGGTGGACCGCCAGTGCACCGCGGCCAGCGCCGGGCACCTGCCGCCCGTGGTCGCCGACACCGAGGGGCGGGCGCACCTGGTCGAGCTGCCCACCGGCGCCCCACTGGGGGTGGGCGGAGTCGCCTTCGAGAGCGCCGAGTTCACCCTCCCCGAGGAGGGCATCCTGACCCTCTACACGGACGGGCTGGTCGAGCGCCGGGGCCAGGACCTCGACGAGGGACTGCAGTTGCTGTGCCGGACGGTCGCCGACCGGCGCGGCTCGCTGGAACAGACCTGCGACGCCGTCCTGAAGCGGCTCACCGAGACCACCGGCGAGGACGACATCGCCGTCATCATGGCGCAGGTCCGCCCGAAGGGCGCGGACCGGATCGCCACCCTGCGGCTCACCGGCGACCACGCCATGGTCGCCCACTCGCGCCGCTTCACCCGCGAGACGCTGGCCTCCTGGGGGCTCGACGCGCTCATCGACTGGGCCGAGCTGCTCACCAGCGAACTGATCACCAACGCGCTGGTGCATGCCGGATCGCCCACCCAACTGCGGCTGTACTGCAACCGGGTGCTCACCGTCGAGGTCGCCGACCAGGAGTCCGAGGTGCCGCGGATCCGCCGCGCCCGCAGCGAGGACGAGGGCGGCCGGGGCATCCACCTGGTCAACGAGCTCGCGCACCGCTGGGGCAGCCGCCGGACCAAGGACGGCAAGGTGGTCTGGTTCGAGCTGGAGCTGCCCCCGGGGGCAACACCGTCCGCCTGAACGATCTGCGGCTGTCGCACCGCGTCTCTCGGCCGGTGCGCGGGCGGCGAGTTGGGGCGGGACACCGAGGTCGGGGGGTGTCGTCAGCGGCCGGCCAGGTCCTCGGCGCGGTAACGGCCGGAGGGCCTGCGGTCGCGGAGCAGGCCGAGCAGGGCCGGCGCCACCCGCTCGGGCAGCGGCGCGCCGGAGACGTCCTCGCCGGGGCCGGCCTCCTGGAGCATCCGGGTGCGCATGCTGCCCGGGTCCACCGACCAGACCCGCAACTCCGGCTCCTCCCGGGCGAGTACGTCGCCGGCGAGGTCCAACGCGGCCTTGCTGGCACCGTAACCGCCCCAGCCGCGGTAGGGCACCACGGCGGCCTCGGAACTGACGTTGAGGACGGCGCCGGCGTGGGCACGCAGCTGGGGCAGCACGAGCTGGGTGAGGGCGATCGGGGCGAACGTGTTGACCTCGAAGGTCTCCAGCAGGCCCGGCAGCGGGAAGTCGGCCAGCCGGGGCAGCGGTTGCCCTCCGGGGCCGGGGGCGCCGTTGAGCGTTCCGGCGTTGTTGACCAGCAGGCTCGCGCCGCCGAGCTCCTCCGCGGCCCCGGCCAGGTGGGCGCGGTGGTCGTCGTCGACGACGGAGCCGGGCAGGGCGACGACCCTGGTGACGGCGGCCAGATCGGCCGCGGCGGAGGCGAGTTCGGCCGCTCCCCGGGCGGTGATCACCAGCTGCCAGCCGTCGGTGGCGAGGGCGCGCGCGAGGGCCAGGCCGAGGCCGCGGGAGGCTCCGGTGACCAGGGCGACGGGAGCGCTCCGCGGTACGGCTGCGCGGCCCGCCCCGCCGGTGCCTGCGCTCGTCATGCCTGCGCTCATGCCCGCGCTCATGCCCGCGTTGTTGTCTGCGTTGGTGCCTGCGTTCATGCCGCACACCATCCCGCCGCCGGGCCGGTCGGCGGATCGGCCACCGGAACGGGGACCGGCTCGGACGTTGGCCCTAGCTAGATCGTTCGGAGGTCCTGGGGCCCGGGACCGGCGCCGTCGGCCCAGCCCTGCGGGTCGGTCCAGGCGGTCAGTGTGCGGCGGGTCTCGAAGCGGCGCTCCCGGCCGGTCAGCGGATCGGTGAACTCGATCGTCGAGGCGAGCAGTTGCAGCGGGCGGCGGAAGTCGTCGGGGGCGGGCTCGGGCAGCACGACCGGGTAGACCGGGTCGCCGAGGATCGGCAGCCCGAGGCCGCACATGTGCAGCCGCAGCTGGTGGGTGCGCCCGCTCAGCGGCCGCAGCCGGTAGCGGGCGAGTCCGTCGCGGCGCTCCAGCAGGTCGATCCGGCTCTCGCTGTTCGGCGGCGCGTCGATCTCCTGGGCGGCGATCACCCCGCGCTCCTTGACGATGTGGCTGCGTACGGTGCGCGGCAGGCTCAGCTCCGGGTCGTACCCGGCGACGGCCTGGTACTCCTTGCGCACCAGGCGGTCCCGGAACAGCGTCTGGTAGGCGCCGCGGTCCTCCGGGCGGACGACGAACATGGCCAGGCCCGCGGTGAGCCGGTCCAGGCGGTGCGCGGGGCTGAGCGCGGGCAGGTCGAGGGCGTGCCGCAGCCGGGACAGCGCCGTCTCGGTGACGTGCCGGCCGCGCGGGGTGGTGGCCAGGAAGTGCGGCTTGTCGACCACCACCAGGTGCTCGTCGCGGTGCAGCACCACCAGCTCGAACGGGACGCGCACCTCCTCGGGGAGGTCCCGGTAGAACCACAGGTGGGCGCCGGGGCGAAACGGCTCCGCCGGGGCGACCGGGCCCTGCTCGCCGACGATCTCGCCGTCCCGCAGCGCGGCGTCGACCCGCTCGGCCGGGACGGCGGGCAGCCGGTCCACCAGGTGGTCCCGCACGGTCGGCCAGGGGCCTTCGAGCGGCAGCCGGAGGTGGACCGGGTCCACACCGTGGCGCTGCGGGAGGGGGGAGGCCGGGCGGCGGCTCTTGCGTCTCATCTCCCGCCCCAGCCTAGTGCGCGCCGGCGCGCGCCCCTCGGCCGAGGTGCTGACCCGGGGCCGGGCAGGGAAAGTGGACCGGAGGCCCTCGTGACGCCGGGGGCCTCCGACCGTCCGCCGGCCGCCCACCGGGCATCCGGCGGGCCGGCGGGCTGAGGGCCGAGGGACCAGCAAACCGACGTCCGGCCCACCGGCCGGCACCACTGGAGGACGCGTGACCGCCGACGGCCCGGACGGGGTGCCGCCGCTGCACCTGCCGAGGCGGACCCGGCTGCTGCTCTACGGCTCGCTCCTGCTGCTGGTCGCCGCCGTGGTGGCCGCGTTGGCCATCGGGCCCGGGACCACCCTGGCGCCGCTGCTCGCGGTGGCCCCGGTGCTGGCCGGTGCGACCACCCGGCGGGCCCGGGTGCCGCTGCTGGTCGGCGCGGCCGCGGTGGTCGCCGTCGGCCTGCTGGAGTCGGCCAACGCGCAGCTGCCGCTCTCGGTCCGGATCAGCGTGCCGGTCACCGTCCTGGCCTCGACCCTGGCCAGCGCGGCCAGCGTCGTCCTGGTGGCGGCCCGCGAGCGGGAGCTGTTCCAGGTCCGGACGGTGGCCGAGGCGGCCCAGCGGGCCCTGCTGCGCCCGCCGCCGGAGCGGATCGGGCCGCTGCGCCTGGCGGTGCGGTACGTGGCGGCGGCCGCCGAGGCCCGGATCGGCGGGGACCTGTACGCCGTGGTGGAGACCCGCTTCGGGCTGCGCATCCTGCTCGGGGACGTCCAGGGGCACGGCCTCCCGGCGGTGGAGACGGCGGCGGACGTCCTCGGAGTGTTCCGGGAGGCCGCGCGGACCGAGCCGGACCCCGGGCGGCTCGCCGAACGGCTGGACGCGGCGCTGGCCGCCCGGCCGTCGGAGGAGGGGCGGTTCGCCACCGCGCTGTTGCTCGACGTGGCGCCGGACCGGGGGCCGGTGCGGCTGGTGAACTGCGGCCACCCGCCCCCGCTGCTGCGCCGGGCGGGCCGGGTGAGCGAGCTGGAGCCCCCGTTCCCGGCGCCTCCGCTGGGGCTGCTCGGGCTCACCGACGACAGCTACCCGGACCGGCGGTTCGACCCGGAGCCGGGCGACCTGCTGCTCCTGCACACCGACGGCGTGTCGGAGGCCCGGGACGCCGCGGGCCGGTTCTACCCGATCGCGGAGCGGCTGCCCGGACTGCACGGCGGCACCCCGGCGGACCTGCTGGACGCCGTGCTGACGGACGTCGGCGGCTGGGTCGGGGACGCCGGACTGGCCGACGACGCGGCGGTGCTGGCGATCCGCTGGGAGCCGTGACCGGGCCGCGCCGATGGCTCGGGAGGGCGGTCCGGAAAGCGGTCCGGAGAACTGCCCGGCCGCGATTGATGCTCCTATTGGCTGTCAAGCGGTGGTGAGCCAGTCGCGGTAGGCGTTGGCGAGGTCGTCGTCTCGGCGGAGGCCGCGTTCGAGGGTGGAGATGGTGGCGGGCCAGACGCCGAAGTGGTTGGCGACGGCGGTGAGGGTGATGTTCTTGGACTGTCGCAGGGGTCGCAGGTCGGCGATGCCGGGGACGGTGACCGTGGTGGTCAGGCAGCGGAACATCTCCCGGGCGACGGCACGTTTCAGGAGCCGGATGATCTCTTTCTTCGTCCGGCCGGCGGCGGTCTGCCGGACCACGTACTCACGGGTGCGGGTATCACTGGACATGCGGACCAGGGCGATGCGGTAGAGGGCCGCGTTGGCGGCGCGGTCACCGCCGCGTGAGAGGCGGTGGCGGTTGGTCCTGCCGCTGGAGGCGGGGACGGGGGCGGCTCCGCACAGGACGGCGAACGCGGCCTCGGTGCGCAGGCGTTCGGGGTTGCCTCCGGCGGTGACCAGCAGTTGGGCGGCGGTGTCGGGGCCGACGCCGTAGGCGGCGCGCAGGCCGGGATTGTGGGCGGTGACCTCGGCGTCGAGGGCTCTGGTGAGGGCCTGGTGTTCGGCGGTGAGCTCCTTGACGCGCCGGGCGAGGCTCTTGAGCGCGGTCAGGACCGCGGTGTGGACCGCGTCCCCGGCCGGTCGCAGTCGGGCCAGGGCCTCGGTGCGCTCCGCCGCCTTGAGTCGCCCGTACCTGGCGCGGATCGCCTCGGGTGCGGTGACGAGGAGCTGCCCGATCTGGTTGAGGGCGGCGGTGCGGGCCTTGACGGCCGAGCGGGCGGCGTTGTGCAGGGCGCGTATCCCGGCGACGGTGTCGTCCTTGGGCACGCTGGAGGCGCGGCCGGACAGGGCGGCGCGGGCGGCGGCGTAGGCGTCGATGGGGTCGGACTTGCCGATGCGGCGGCGTTCGGCCCGGTCGGGCCGGTTGACCTCGACGACCCGGTGCCCGCACGCGCGGGCTTCGCGGGTGAAGCCGGCCCCGTAGGAGGACGTGCCTTCGACGCCGATCGCGGTCACGTGGCCGTGGGCGTTCAGGAAGGCCAGGGCGGCGGCGTATCCGGCTGTGGTGGTGGCGAACCCGGCGTCCGCGAGGTGGCCGCCGTTGTCGCTGATGACGGCGACGTGGATTGTGTCGGCGTGGGAGTCGACCCCGCCGAACACCTCCTGGTCCGCTGTGTCCGGTCTGACCGCTGATGTCATGCTGATGGTGCCTTCCCTAGCCGGAGGTCGGCGCCGGCCGGGTGGAGCAGACAGGACATTGAAGGGGCTTCTGGACCAAGCTCCTATCAGGTCATGTTCCGCCCGGCCGGTGCCGTGAGAACAGGTCCCGGCAGCCGGACAGAACAACCAGAGGACAGTCCAGCAGAACGTCAGTCAGTGGCCGAGCCACGACCACCGGAACCTGAGCACCAGCATCAATGTCAGTGGTGTGTGCAAGGCTCGGTCCACGGTCGGCGGGGAGCCGGCCGCAGGGTGGTCGCGGATCGACGAGGGGACGGTGCCATGGGGAGCGGGAGCAGGGCGAGCGGGTCTTTCGAGGTCACGGCGTTCGAGCCGGTGGAGACGGAGGAGCGGGAGGGCGCGGCGTTCGGGCGGGTCCGGATCGCCAAGACCTTTACGGGCGGGCTGAGCGGGGAGAGCGAGGTGCGGATGCTCTCCGTCGCGGGCCCCTCCGGCAGCCCGGCTTCGTACGTCGCGGTGGAGCACGTGACGGGTGAACTGGACGGGCGCAAGGGCTCGTTCGTGCTCCAGCACGCGGCCTGGGACACCACCGGCACGACGATACGCGTGGTGCCGGGCACGGGCACGGGCGAGCTGGCCGGGATCACCGGCGAGTTCCACCTGACCGTCGACGGGTCCGGCACCCACACCTACGTCCTGGAGTACGGGCTGGGCTGACGCCGGCCGCGGCGCGCGCGGCCGGCGGCCCCGGTCGGTCAGAGGATGGGCTGGGTCGCCTCCAGCCGCTGGATCGCGGTCCCGACCGCGGTCGTGTAGGCCCAGAACAGCGGCAGGGTGTTGGCCGCCCGCTCGGTGCGGGTGTTCTTGCCCGGGGCGAACATCGCGGCCCGCAGCTCGGTGGTCATCTCCAGCTGGGCGCCCATGCCGAGCAGGCTGCGGTTGCAGATGTTCTCCGGGGAGATGCCCGCGATCTCCTCCTCGCCGGAGGCGGTCACGGCCCGGATGCCCGCGGCCGCGAACTCCTCCATCAGGTACTGGCGGAAGGTGGGGTTCAGGCCGCCGACCAGCACGGCCTGGGCACCGGCCTCCAGTCCGGCCTGGGCGGCGGTGCAGCCGTGCAGCGACAGCACGTTGCGGCTGCCGGCGCACATCGCGCGGGCCACTCCGTCGTCGCAGTGGGTCGAGGTGACGTGCAGCTCGCTGTTGTTGGAGGAGCGCAGGCCCTCGAACATCCAGAAGTCGTGCGTCGGCCCGGCGGCCGGGGCCGGGGCGAGGTCGGCCGGGTGGTAGCCGGCGATGGCCAGGCACAGTTCGGAGGTGCCGCCCTCGATGCCGCCGCCGTGCGGGGCGATGACGGTGGTCCGGACGAACGGCGTACGGCCCTGCGGGCTCTGGTCGTCGACCAGGTGCCGGCGGTAGCGGCGGCCGTAGTCCACGCCCTCGACCACGGTCGGGTTGGCGTAGAGGGCCGTGTTGGAGGGGTACAGGTCGGCGGCGGCGCTCGCGGGGGTGCTGCCCACGGCGGCGCCGAGGGTGCTGAGGGCCGGGGCCGCGGCGAACGCGGCGATCAGGGTACGACGGTTAATCACGGTCACGGATCATGACAGGAGGTGGGGGATCGGAAAAGTACCGGCAAGGCTTTGGCCAAGTCGACGCCATGTCACGACGGGATCGGCCCGGTCGTACGACAGCGACCTGACCGTGCGACACCGGCCCGACGGAGGCGTGCCGCATCCGTCGGGGCACGGGCAGCGCTGTCACGATGATGCGATCAGTGCACGATCGACATCGGAGGGTGGCGCATGCCCGACACGGCGGTGGATCGTACGACGGCAGTGGTCGTGGAGGCGCGGACGGTCGAGCAGGTGGTCGGCCGGCTGCGGGAGATCGGGGCGGGGCTGCCCCCGGCCGACGGGGTGGGGGTGTTCAACCGGCTCTACCTCACCGTGACGGAGGCGGTCCGTGACCGGCTGGACGGCGGGCGCTTCGCCGACCCGTCCGCGGTGGCCGAGCTGGACGTGGTGTTCGCCGGGCGGTACCTGCGGGCCGTGGCCGCCGACGCGGCCGGGCAGGAGCCGCCCGCCTGCTGGCGGCCGCTGTTCGCGCTGCGCGCCCACCCGGGGGTGCACCCGCTGCAGTTCGCGCTGGCCGGGATGGCCGCCCACATCCAGCACGACCTGCCGCTGGCCGTCGTGGACACCTGCCGCCGCCGGGGCTGCGAGCCGTCCGACGTCGAGCCGGACTACCACCGGATCGACCGGGTGCTGGCCGAGGTGGAGACGGCCGTCCGGGAGCAGCTGATGCCCGGACCCGACCTGCTGGAGCGCGCCGAGCCGCTCACCCACCTGCTCGGCGCCTGGTCGGTCGGGGCCGCCCGCGAGGGCGCCTGGGGCACCGTCGAGGCGCTCTGGGAGCTGCGGCACCTGCCGGGCGCCGCCCGGGCCCTCGCCACGGCGCTGGACGGATCGGTCGGGCTGCTCGGCCGCGTCCTGCTGCTCCCGCTCGGGCCGAGCGGGAGGCACGGCGGGAGGCCGGGCGGGAGGCACGGCGGCGGACCGGAGGACGGGCGCGACACCGGAGCGGCCGGCGGCCGGATCAGCGGCCAGGCCCCCGGGCACCGCACCCCCGTAACGGCCCCCGCGGCGGCCCCCGCGACGCCCCCCGCGACGGCCGCGGCCGCCCGGCTCCCCGAGGCGAGGAACCGGACGGCCGACGGCGCGGGCCCCGACGCGGCGGGCCCGGCAGGCACAACAGGCGCAGCGGGCGCCGGAGCCGGTCAGGCCCAGCTGGAGTGCAGCGGCTTGCCCTCGGCGTAGCCGGCCGCGCTCTGGATGCCCACGATCGCCTTCTCCTGGAACTCCTCCAGGCTGCCGGCGCCCGCGTAGGTGCAGGAGCTGCGGACGCCCGCGATGATCGAGTCGATCAGGTCCTCGACGCCGGGGCGGGTCGGGTCGAGGAACATCCGGGAGTGCGAGATGCCCTCCTCGAACAGCGCCTTGCGGGCCCGGTCGTACGAGGAGTCCTGGGCGGTGCGGTTGCTGACGGCGCGGGCCGAGGCCATGCCGAAGCTCTCCTTGTACTGGCGCCCGTCGGCGGCGGTCTGGAGGTCGCCCGGGGACTCGTAGGTCCCGGCGAACCAGGAGCCGATCATCACGTTGGAGGCGCCGGCGGCCAGCGCCATCGCGACGTCGCGCGGGTGGCGCACGCCGCCGTCGGCCCAGACGTGCTTGCCGAGCCGGCGGGCCTCGGCGGCGCACTCCAGGACGGCGGAGAACTGCGGCCGGCCGACGCCGGTCATCATCCGGGTGGTGCACATGGCGCCGGGGCCGACGCCGACCTTGAGGATGTCGGCGCCCGCCTCGACGAGGTCGCGGACACCGGCGGCGGAGACCACGTTGCCGGCCACGATCGGGACCCGCGGGTCCAGGCCGCGCACCGCGCGCAGCGCGCTGATCATGGACTCCTGGTGGCCGTGCGCGGTGTCGACCACCAGCACGTCGGCACCGGCCTCGATCAGCGCCGCGGCCTTGCCCGCGACGTCGCCGTTGATGCCGACGGTGGCGGCGATCCGCAGCTTGCCGGCCTCGTCCACGGCCGGGGTGTACAGGGTGGCGCGCAGCGCGCCCTTGCGGGTGAGGATGCCGACCAGTCGGCCCTCGCCGTCCACGACGGGGGCGAGCTTGCGGTGCGCCTCGGTGAGCTTCTCGAAGGCGGTCCGCGGGTCGATGCCCTCGTCCAGCAGCAGCAGTTCGCGGGACATGATGTCGGCCAGGCTGGTGAAGCGGTCCACGCCCTGGCAGTCGGACTCGGTGACCACGCCGACGGGCTTGCCGTCCTCGACCACCACGAGGGCGCCGTGCGCGCGCTTGGGCAGCAGCGAGAGCGCCTCGGCCACGGTGGCGCCGGGGGCGAGCGTGATCGGGGTGTCGAACACCAGGTGGCGCTGCTTGACCCAGGAGACGACCTCGGCGATGACCTCGGTGGGGATGTCCTGCGGGATGGCGACCAGGCCGCCGCGGCGGGCGACGGTCTCGGCCATCCGGCGGCCGGCGATGGCCGTCATGTTGGCCACGACCAGCGGGATGGTGGTGCCGGTGCCGTCGTTCGAGGAGAGGTCGACGCCCTGCCGGGAGCCCACGGCGGAACGGCTGGGGACCATGAAGACGTCGTCGTACGTCAGGTCGTACGAGGGCTTGAGGTCGTTCAGGAAGCGCATGAAGGAGGGCTCTCTGGCTGGGGGGATACACCTCGGGTGCGGTTGCGGCGATGCCGCCGGAGCGCACTCGGGCGCCCGGCACCCAGCGTTCGATTCTCCGTGAGGGTGGGGGCAAAAGCCAGTTCGACGGGCATTGCTGGGGCTGCGTACAAACCGTGATCAATACTCCGCGCGTAGACATGGAGGATCATCCAAAGACCCCCTCCGACGTCGGCTTTTCGCCCCGGTCCGGACCGCTCCCGTAGCATTCACGCGGTAAGGGGCTTGGCTTCACGCGTGTGGGCGTGGCGAATCGGGAAAGCGGCAGCAGGCGTGAGCATCGGTCAGACGGACATCGACCAGACGGACCTCCGACAGGCGGGCATCGAGCAGACGGGCACCGGGCGGACGGACCTCGGCCAGGACCCGGTCGAGGGCGCCGAGGAGGAGACCGACTTCGGTCCCGGCCTCGACCCCGAGCGGCTGCGGCTCTGCCTGGAGGTGCTGGCCGAGCTCGACGAGCTGCACGTGGACCACCCGGACGCGATCACCGTCCGCAAGGCCGTCGGCGGCATATTCCGCACCCTCAAGCAGCGCCGCCGCCAGGAGACCCGGGCCCGCAAGACCGCCAACGACCGCGAGGTCACCGCCCGTACCGCCACCGGCGCGCCCACCCGGATCGACGACGAGACGGCCGGCGCCTTCGGTCTGACCACCGTCACCACCACCGAGATCGCCGGCATCCTGGAGCGCCCGCGCTCCTGCTACACCTGCAAGCAGCGGTACATCGAGGTCGACGCCTTCTACCACAACCTCTGCCAGGACTGCGCGGTCAAGAACCGCTCCCGCCGGGACGCCCGCGCCGACCTCACCGGCAAGCGCGCGCTGCTCACCGGCGGCCGGGCCAAGATCGGGATGTACATCGCGCTGATGCTGCTGCGCGACGGCGCCCACACCACCATCACCACCCGCTTCCCCAACGACGCGATCCGCCGCTTCACGGCGATGCCGGACAGCGCCGAGTGGATCCACCGCCTCAAGATCATCGGCATCGACCTGCGCGACCCGGCCCAGGTGATGGCCCTGGCCGACGAGGTCGCCGCCGACGGCCCGCTGGACATCCTGATCAACAACGCCGCGCAGACCGTGCGCCGCCCGCCGGAGTCCTACCGCGAGCTGGTCAACGCCGAGTCCGCCCCGCTGCCGGCCGGCGAACTGCCCCAGGCCACCACCATCGGCCGCTTCGGCAGCGGCAGCGTCGACCTGCCCGCCCTCCCCCACCAGGCGGGCGGCGACACGCAGCGGATCACCGCCGAGGACGTCACCTCGCTGGCCCTGGTCACCGGCTCCGCGACGCCCGACCGGATCGCGGCCGGCACCGCGATCGACGCCGGCGGCCTGGTGCCCGACCTCGCGGACACCAACAGCTGGGTGCAGACCGTCAGCGAGGTCGGCCCGATGGAGCTGCTGGAGGTCCAGCTCTGCAACTCCACCGCGCCGTTCATCCTGATCAGCCGGCTGCGCCCGGCGATGGCCGCCTCCGCGTCCCGCCGCAAGTACGTGGTCAACGTCTCCGCGATGGAGGGCGTCTTCTCGCGCGGCTACAAGGGCGCCGGCCACCCGCACACCAACATGGCCAAGGCCGCGCTCAACATGCTCACCCGCACCAGCGCGCAGGAGATGTTCGAGTCCGACGGCATCCTGATGACCGCCGTCGACACCGGCTGGATCACCGACGAGCGGCCGCACCCGGACAAGATGCGCCTCGCCGACGAGGGCTTCCACGCCCCGCTCGACCTGGTCGACGGCGCGGCCCGGGTGTACGACCCGATCGTGCGCGGCGAGGCGGGCGAGGACCTGTACGGCTGCTTCCTCAAGGACTACGACCGCTCCAACTGGTAACCAGCCGAAGGGGATGGCGAGTTGAGCACCGCACCGTCCGGACCGACCGGACCGACCGCGCCCACCGGACCGACCGGACCCGCCGGGCCGGCCGCGCCCGCCGCGCCGGTCCCGCCGACCGCGCCGCTGCTCGGCGCCGGGGTCATCGTGCCCACCGGGGACGGCCGGGTGCTGATCGGCCGTCGGACCACGGCCGGCGAGCCGCCGACCTGGAGCCTGCCCGGCGGCAAGGTCGACCTCGGCGAGTCCTTCGAGCGGACCGCGGCCCGCGAACTCGCCGAGGAGACCGGCATCGTGCTGCCCGCCGAGGAGATGCGGGTGCTCGCCGTCCACCTCGACCACGAGCTCGGCCGGCCCCGGCTGACGGCCGCCGTGCTGGCGCCGCCGAGCCTGGCCGAGGCCGTGGTCACCGAGCCGCACGCGTGCGGCGGCTGGGAGCGCGTCCCGGTGGACGCGCTGCCCGAGCCGATGTTCTACCCGTCCGCGCTGGTGCTCGGCAGCTGGCTGCCGCGGCTGTCCCCGCGGCTGCTGGCCGGAACGCACGGCTACCCCGTCGCCCGCTGGAACGGGTGACGGGGCAGCCGACCGCCTGACGGCGCTCAGCCGTTGCGGGCCGCCTCCGGTCCGGTGATCCGCTTCAGCAGCGGCAGCGTCGAGGCGATGATCCCGAGCGAGGCGGCCAGCCCGAAACCGGTCAGCCCGTAGTACGCCGGGCCCGGGGACACCAGGTCGTAGTCCTTCTGCGCCTTGAGGAACATCGCCGCCGCGGCGAAGCCCGTCCCGATCGCGAGTGCCGAGACCACCAGCAGCGGCAGCGCGCTCTCCAGTCCGACCACCCTGCGCAGCAGCCGCAGCGGTGCGCCGGTCAGCCGCAGCATCGCGAACGGCCGCCGGCGGTCGGACAATCCGGCCACCACGCTCACCGCGAGGCTGCACCCGGCGATCGGCAGGGTGGTCAGCAGCACCACGTTCGCCAGCTGCCGCCAGCCCTGGAGCTTCTTCTGCCCGGCGGAGGACCAGTCCTCGGCCAGCCTCGCCTCGTAGTGCGGGAACTCCTTCATGAACAGGGTTCGCAGCTGTTCCTTGGCCGCCTTGGAGCCGTCGGTGGTCGCGTAGAGCATCCGCACCGGGAGCCCGGCCGTCTCGGCCGCGGAGACCGGTGCGGCCGGCCACTCGCGGTCGGAGGCGTCCACCAGGCCGACCAGCTGGTAGGGGTCGACGGCCGCGACGGCGGCGCCGGGAGCGCAGTGGCCGACCACGGGGATCTGCGCGAGGTCCGCGCAGCTCACCAGGCCGGGCACGATGCCCCGCCCGCTCCGCTGGCCCGTACCGGCCGGGTCCTCGTGCACCAGGGCGATCCCCTGGAACCCGGGGACGGCCCGCGCCCGGGCCAGCACGCGATCGGGCACCGACGGCAGCAGGGCCGCGTCGTTCCGGTTGCCGAAGGGAGCGTCCACGATCGCCTTGCGCACCTCGGGGGCGCCGTTGAGCATGCCCTGGTTCGCGTTGATGGTGCTCATGATGGCCAGGGTCGCGGTGGTCACGAACAGCGCCAGCACCACGCCGGCGACCGACCGGAAGCCCGCCCCCGGGTCGTCCGCCAGGCGGCGCATCGCGATCAGGGCGGCCGGACGGCGGGTGCGCCGGGCCACCGCCCGGGCCGCGGCCATGGTCAGCCACGGCCCCGAGACCACCAGCCCGAGCATCACCAGCACGAAACCGGTCAGGTAGGCCGTGGACTGCCCGTCGGTGGTCTCCGGGCGGTTGCCCACGAAGTAGCCGAGTTCGGCGAGGCCGGCCACCAGCGGTGCCAGCCGCCAGGCGCTCGGCGGCTTCGGGGTGACCCTGCGGGAGACCCCGAGCGGCGAGACGGTGACCCGGCGCAGCGCGAGCCGGGCGGCGAGCGCGGCCGCCACCGGCACGCCCAGCACCACCCCGGCCGCCTGCGGCAGGGTCAGGCTCAGGTCGGAGGCGAAGAAGCGGTCGCCGGTGAACGGCACGTCGGCCACCACCGGTTTCAGCGCGGCGAACAGGCCGAAGCCGAGGGCCGTACCGATCACCGCGGCCAGGGTGGACTCCACCGCCGAGATCACCGACACCTGGCCGGGCGTCGCCCCCACCAGGCGGATCGCGGCGTAGCGCTGCTCCCGGGTGGCGGCGGAGAGCCGGGTCGCGGTGCCGATGAAGACCAGTACCGGGAAGATCAGCGCGGCGGCGACCACGGTGAGCACCAGGACCATCGCGTCGCCGTGCACGCCCGCGCCGTAGCAGTCGTACTCGCAGTCGTGGGGCAGGACGGTGGCGAGGCTGGTGACGGTGGTGGCCCTCGGCAGGGCCTTGACCTCGTCCGCGGTGCGGCCGACGACCAGCGCCAGGGTGTCCGGGGAGGGCAGCCCGTCCTCGCCGAGGGTGCCGACCTGCCGTCCGGGGAAGCGGTCGCCCAGTTCGACGGCCGGGGTGTCGCGCAGCAGCTTCTCCAGCGCCGGCGAGGCGTAGTACTCGCCGGGCGCGGGCAGCCGGCTCAGGCCGGGCGGCAGCGGCGAGGCGGGACCGGTCGGGGCGACATCGGCCCGGAAGACGGTCCTCCCCCGGTAGTAGTCCATCCGGGCGCCCCACCAGAGCGGGTCCGCCGAGGTGGCCGCGGTCGCGCCCTTGACGCCGGTGTTCATCCAGAGCTGCCGCTCGTTGGCCCGGTCGATCGCGCTCACGCCGGCGAAGGTCGAGAGCAGCAGCCCCACGCCGACCGCGACCGCCGCCGCGATCATCAGCAGCCGGGCCACCGCCTCCCGGCCGCCGCTGACGGCCAGCCGGAGCGAGAAGGCGATCACGGGGCCACCGTTCCGGCGCCGGCCGAGAGCGTACGGGCCCGGCCGTCGCGGACGACCGCCTCGCGGTCCGCGTACGCGGCGACCCGGGCCTCGTGGGTGACCAGGATGACGGTGGTGCCCTGCTCCTTGGCGGAGGCGACCATCAGCTCCATCACCTGCTCGCCGGTCAGCGAGTCCAGCGCGCCGGTCGGCTCGTCCGCGAACAGCACCCGCGGCCGGGCCACCAGGCCGCGGGCCAGCGCGACCCGCTGCGCCTGACCGCCCGACAGCTCGCCGGAGCGGCGCTGCTCCATGCCGTCCAGGCCGAGCCGGGCGAACCAGGGACGGGCCTGGGCCAGCGCGGCGGAGCGGCGCACGCCGTTCAGCAGCAGCGGCAGCGCGACGTTCTCCTCGGCCGTCAACTCCGGTACCAGCTGGCCGAACTGGAAGACGAAGCCGAACCTGTCCCGGCGCAGGGCGCTGCGCCGGGCCTCCGACATGGTGTCCAGGCGCTGCCCGTCGAACAGCACCTCCCCCGCGTCGGGCACCAGGATGCCGGCCAGGCAGTGCAGTAACGTCGACTTGCCGGAGCCGCTGGGGCCCATGATGGCGAGCACCTCGCCGGCCTGGACGGACAGGCTGGCCCCGCGCAGGGCGGGGGTCTCCCCGAAGGCGAGGGCGATGTCCCGGGCCTCGATCACGGCGGTCACGCGTTCACCTCCGCGGCGAGCGCGTCCAGGCGGGCGGCGGTGAGGTCGATCCAGCGCAGGTCGGCCTCCAGGTGGAACAGGCCGTGGTCGGCGAGCAGGGCGTCCACCAGGGCTCCGGTGCGGCGCAGTTCGGTGAGCTCGCGCATCCGGCGCAGGTGGGCGGCGCGCTGGGTGTCCAGGTAGTGCTCGGCGTCCCGGCCCAGCATCAGGGCCAGCACCACCTTGGTGAACAGCACGGACTGGAGGTTGGGCTCGGGCGCGACCGGCTCCTGGAGCCAGGTCTCGAACTCGGTCGCCCCGGTCTCGGTGATGACGTACCGCTTGCGCTCGGGCCCGTCGCCGGGCTCCGCCTCGCCGGCCACCACCTTGCCGTCGCGGGCCAGCCGGCCGAGGGTCGAGTAGACCTGGCCGTACGGAAGGGGCTTGCCGCGGCCGAAGAGGGCGTCGTAGTCGCGCTTGAGGTCGTAGCCGTGGCTCGGCTCTCGCTCCAGCAGCCCCAGAAGGGTCAAAGGAACACTCATGGGGGAAACATACACCCGGCGTATACCCCGAGTGTATATCTGGGCAGAATACGGCCCCGACCTGGGACATCGTCAGTCCATCGGCGAGGAAAGGGCGGAGAACGGGCCGGAGCCGGACACGGCACAGGCAGGGGGTGACCCCACGACCACCCCCTGCCCCGTACCTCGGCCCGGCGCCCCCACGGCCGACCGGGCCACGGCCGCGCCCAAGCACCGGGAGGACGCCGCCACACCCCAGCCTGCCCGGACCGGGTGCGGATGCCGAGGGCCGAACGTCCCGACCACTGGGCCGACCGGCCCTGACCGGCAGGTACCGGCGGTCCTCCGAACGCGCACGACTCTTGTGCGCGGGGGGCCACCGGGTGGACATTGGGGCGTAACCGCCCAGCGTCCCCGCGCCCCTGAGGAGCCCTCACCGTGTCCAGCACTCCCCGTCCGGCCCTGCCCGCGTCGCTCCCGCGGCGCACCGGCCGGCGGCTGCGGCGGGCACTCGGTGCCCGGCACGAGCCGCTCGCCCGCCCCCTCGACCGCTCCCGCGCCCGCGCCTGGCTGTCCGCCGTGCTCGGCGCGGTGCTCGCCCTCGCCCTGTGCGCGGGCGGCTCGCTGCTCCTCTACCGCGCCACCGCGCACCGGGCCGACGCCGACCGCGGGCGGCTGCAACAGGTCGACGCCGTGGTCAGCGGCGTCCCGGACCACACCACCGCCACCGGCAGCCGCTTCGCCGGCGGCTACAGCAACCAGGTGGACGTCGACGCGGACTGGACCGCCCCCGACGGCAGCCCGCGCCACGGCACCGTCCAGGCCCCGCACTCCGCCGTCACCGGCAGCCGGATCCCCGTCTGGGTCGACGCGGCCGGCACCGTCTCCGTCGCCCCGGCCGACCGGGTGGCCCTCGCCGTCTCCGCCGCCTGCACCGGCGCCGGCGCCCTCCTCGTCCTGCTGGCCCTGCTCGCCCTCGCCCTCCGCCTGCGCCTCCACGCGCTCGACCGCCGGGCGGAGGCCGCCTGGAGCACCGAGTGGGAGCGCCTCGAACCCCTCTGGAGCGGCCGCGCCGGCCACCGCAGCGAGGACTGAGCCGCTCACCCCGGCCGGTCGCCGGAGGTCGAGGCCGCCCGGAACGCCGTCCGGGCCGAGGGCCACCGGCCGGCAGCCCGAAACCCCCCGAGGAACACGGGGGTTCGACACCGTCCGTGCCGGGCGCCGGTCGCGGACGGGCGGCGGATCACCGGACGCCCGGTCAGCGCGGGTGGGTCCAGGCGGGGGCGGGGACGGTCCTGGCGGCGCGGTGGGTGAGGGCCGCGACGGCGAGGAGCAGCGCGAGGGCCAGGGCCAGGGCGAGCGGGATGTCGGCGTGGAGGACCAGAAGGGCGCCGAGGAGGGCTCCGGCGAACATCCAGACGGCGGAGGCCAGCCGGCGGGGGCCGGTGCGGTCGGCGGCGAGGGCGGTGATGGTCATGGTCAGCACGGTGGTGGTGAGGTCAGGGACCTTCAGGGCGCGGACCACCGCGTTCTGGCCGCCCATGGCGAAGCCGAGCAGCCCGATCAGGGTGTAGCGGGCCGGCTCGGAGGTGTGGCCGGCCACGGCCGCCAGCACGGTGGCCGCCGCGACCAGCGCCGACTGGACGGCGACGGCGGCGGCCAGCAGGTGCCCGCGGTGGCCGGGCAGGCGGCGGGCGAGGTGGCCGCCGGCCAGGGCGCCGAGCAGGAAGGCGGCGAGGGCGGCCAGCGAGGCGGTGGCGGAGAGGTTGGCCGCGCCGGCCAGGGCGAAGCCGAGGAACACCACGTTGCCGGTCATGTTGGCGACGAAGACGTGGCCGAGTTCGAGGTAGCTGACCGCGTCCACCACTCCGGTGACCACGGTCAGCGCCAGCAGCATCGGCACCAGCGGCCCGTGCTCGGGATCGGGGGTCGGCATCCTGCCTCCAGTCGGTTCGGGCGGGGTTCGGGTGACCTGGTCCGGGTGACGCGGTCCGGGTGGTGACGGTACGTCCGCGCCGCCCGTCAGGCGAGCGCCGGGTTGCCGGGGTCCTCCGGCTCGTCCTCCAGGTGCCAGTGCAGGTCGCGTACGCCGGGCTCCAAGGACAGCCGGGTGACGACCTGTTCGAGCGCCGGGGCGACCTGCCCGGTGATCGCGACGGTGGCCCGCAGGCTGGTGGCGTCGCCGTTGTCGGTGCGGCGGGCGCGCAGGCCGGTGGGGGCGAGTCCGGAGGCGGCGAGGGCCTGGAGCAGCAGGGCCCGGATGTGGGTCTCGGACTTGCGGTCGCATTCCAGGTGGACGGTGGCGCGGGTGGTGGAGTCGGGGTCGCTGCCGGCCTGTGGGGCCCGGTCGAGGAGTCGGCCGGCGGGGCGCAGGACCAGGTGGACGACGAGGACGGCGAGTGTGCCGAGGACGGCGAACCGCAGTTTGCCGGAGGCGGCGAGGACCCCGACGGCGGCCGAACACCAGAGTGTGGCGGCGGTGTTGAGGCCGCGTACGCCGGCGCCGTCGCGCAGGATGACGCCGCCGCCGAGGAAGCCGATGCCGGAGACGACGTAGGAGGCGACCCGGGTGGGGCTGCCGGCGTCGCCGACGGCCTCGCTGTAGAGCACGAACAGGGTGGCGCCGGCGGCGACCAGGGCGTTGGTGCGCAGGCCGGCCATCCGGGCCCGCCACTGGCGTTCGACGCCGATCAGCGCGCCGCAGGCCACGCCGGTGGCGAGCCGTACCAGGAAGTCGACGGTGGTCAGGGTGTGCACGACGGCACCTCCTTCACGGGAGGAGGGGTACGGACGGTGGCACGCGGTCGATGCTCCCGGCAGGCCGGGCGACCTCGATGATGGCCATCGCCACGGTGGTCGGCGGGGAGGCGCGCAGGGCGCGGGGGCCGGCCGTGCGGTCGGCCCCGGACAACGTGACGGCGCGTCGGCGCATCGGGGGTCTCGGGCGCCTCCGGAGCCGTGAGCCGTCCCGAGCATAGACCGCCTCCGAACGACCGGGGCAGGGGTTTCCCGCTCTTCCTCGACAGCTTTGTAGAAGTTTGACCGAATCCGATCACCGCCACCCGGGAACCGACCCGCCTTGCGTCACGTCCTCCGACATATATAGTTCACCGACATATGCAGTTGAGCAGCTCACGAGGGGGAAGTGTGTCCCACACCGATCCGAACCGGCCCGCACCCGTCCTGCGCCTGGCCAACGTCACCCGCGTGCACGGGCGGGGCGCCGCCGAGGTGCACGCCCTGCGCGGCATCGACCTGGCCGTCCACCCGGGCGAGTTCGTCGCCGTCATGGGCCCGTCCGGCTCCGGGAAGTCCACCCTGCTGACCCTGGCCGGCGGGCTGGACCAGCCCAGCGACGGCGAGGTGCTGGTGGAGGGGGTCGCCCTCGGCGGCCTCGGCCGCGGCCGGCTCGCCGACCTCCGGCGGCGCTCGATCGGGTACGTGTTCCAGGACTACAACCTGATCCCGGCCCTGACCGCCGCCGAGAACATCTCGCTGCCGCGCGAACTCGACGGCGTCCCGGGCCGCCGGGCCCGCCGGGAGGCGCTGGCCGCACTGGAGGAGCTGGGCATCGGCGAGCTCGCCGACCGCTTCCCCGACGACATGTCCGGCGGCCAGCAGCAGCGCGTGGCCATCGCCCGCGCCCTGATCGGCGAGCGCCGACTGGTGCTCGCCGACGAGCCGACCGGCGCCCTCGACTCGGCCACCGGCGAGGCGGTGCTCGCCGTGCTGCGCGCCCGCTGCGACGCCGGCGCCGCCGCGATGATGGTCACCCACGAGGCGGCCCACGCCAGTTGGGCGGACCGGGTGGTCCACCTGCGGGACGGCGCGGTCGCCTCGGAGGCCCCCGGCCGCCGCTCCTCCGCCCGCCTCGCCGCGGTGCACCCCTCCGGTGCGGTCGGCGAGGTGGCGCAGTGAGGTTCGGAGCCTGGCGGGTCGCCCTGCGCATCGCCCGCCGCGACGCGCTGCGCGCCAAGGGCCGCAGCGCGCTGATCGCCGCCATGATCGCGCTGCCCGTGCTCGGCGTCACCGGCGCCGACGTGGTCCACCGCAGCGGGCAGCTGACCCCGGCCGAACGGGTCGAGCGGGTGGTGGGCGGCGCGGACGCCCTGGTCACCTCGCTCGCCCCGGGCACACCGGTCGAGCAGGCCCCGATCGCCGAGGACGGCGCCTTCACCGTCCCGGCCCGCCCCGGCGACAAGCCGACGGCCGAGCAGGAGAAGGGCGCGAGCACCGACCCGGCCGCCCTGGTCGCCGCGCTGCTGCCGCCCGGCAGCGCGCTCACCCCGGCCCGGCCCGGGCCGGAGGCCGGCGCGGACTCGCCCGAGGGCCTGGTCCGCACCCTCACCACCGAGGCCGACCTCGGCGACCCGATCTGGCGCGGCCGGCTCGACCTGGTCGAGGGCCGCGCCCCGAGCGCCCCGCACGAAGTCGCCGTCACCCGGGCCTTCCTGGACCGCTCCGGGCTCAAGACCGGCGCCACCACCACCCTCCAGGGCCTGGAGCGCACCACCTACACCATCACCGGTGTGGTGGAGCACCCGAGCGAGCTGGGACGGGTCGAACTCGTCGCCCGGCCCGGCGAGTTGATCGAGCCGCTGAACACCGCGCTGGCGGCCGGCGGGCCCGTCGCGGAGAAGCCCTCGGCCACCCGGTCCGGCTGGCTGGTCCGACTGCCGTCCGGGGCCTCCCTCGACTGGGCCGCCGTCCAGCGGTTCAATGCCCACGGCTACACCCTGACCGCGCGCTCGGTGGCGATCGCTCCGCCGCCCGAGCAGGCCGTCCCCTACTACCGCGACGCGTACCGTTACCACGACCCGACGGCCGCCAACAACACCAAGATGGTCGTCGCCGTCGTCAGCGGCATGGCGCTGCTGGAGATCGCGCTGCTCGCCGGGCCCGCCTTCGCGGTCGGCGCCCGCCGCTCCCGCCGCCAGCTCGCCCTGCTCGGCGCGGCCGGCGGGAGCCGGGCCCACGTCGGCGCGGTGGTGCTCGGCGGCGGCGTCGTCCTCGGCGCGACCGGGGCGGTGGTCGGCGTGGTGCTCGGCACCGCGGTGGTCGCCCTGCTGCGGCCGCGGATCGAGCAGTTCGGCGGCGTGCGCTTCGGCCACTTCGCCGTGCCGCCGCTGGACCTCCTCGCGATCGCCGGGATCGGCCTGTTCACCGCGCTGCTCGCCGCCGCGCTGCCCGCGCTGCAGGCCGCCCGGCGCAGCGTCACCGCCGGGCTGACCGGCCGGGACACCGTCCGCGCCCCCAGCCGGCTGGTCACCTTCGCCGGCCTGGGACTGCTCGTCCTCGGCGCCGTGCTCGCGATGTACGGCGCGGGCGCCGTGAAGCGCGACCAGCCGGGCGCGGGCGGCTACGACACCCGTACGCTCACCGTGCTGGGCGGCTCGGTGACCGCCGAGATCGGCCTGCTGCTGTGCACCCCGATGCTGGTCGCCCTGATCGGCCGGGCCGCCGGGCGGCTGCCGCTCGGCCCCCGGCTGGCGCTGCGCGACGCCGCCCGGCACCGCTCGCGCACCGCTCCGGCGGTGGCCGCGGTGATGGCCGCGGTGGCCGGCGCCGTCGCCATCGGCGTCTACTCCACCAGCACCGACGCCGAGGACCGGCGCGACTACCGGCCGCAGGCCCCGTACGGCGCCGTCCAGTTGATGACGTACGTCGACGGGCCCCGGCTCACCGAGGAGCGGGCCGAGCTGGAGAAGCAGCTGTCCGGGCTCGGCCCGCGCGGCGACCTCGGCCAGGTGGAGTATCGCTTCTGCGACAACTGCTCCAGCGTCGTCCAGCTCCAGGGCCCGCCGGAGCGCCGCGGCCTGGGCTCGCCGCCGCACATCGCCGCCGGTGACGTCACCGTGCTGCACAACCTGTTCGCCGTCCACGACCCGGCCGCCGAACAGGCGCTGGCCGCCGGGAAGTTGCTGGTCTTCGACCGGTCCCTGGTGGGCGCCGACGGCAAGGCCGTGATGGTCCTGCGCGGCGGGGGCGGCGCTCCGCTGCAGCCCGGCGAGGTGCCCAAGCCGGACGTCCAGGAGGTCCCGGTCGACGCGGTGCTGGTCGACAACCCGGCCGCCGCCGACTTCGCCCAGGGCCTGGCGCTGCCCTCCGCGCTGCCCGCGCTCGGGCTCACGTCCCGGCCGTCCGGCTCGGTCTGGCTGCCCGCCACGCCGCCCGACCGCAAGGCCCAGCAGCGCGCCGCGGCGGCCGCCGTCCGGCTGGACCGCTTCGCCACGCTGGAGGTGGAGCGCGGCTACCAGCCCACGGGCGACGCGCTCAGCCTGGCGCTCACCGGCTTCGCCGCGCTGGTCGTGCTCGGCGCGGCCGGGATCGCCACCGGCCTGGCGGCCGCCGACTCCCGGCAGGACCAGGCCACCCTGGCCGCGGTCGGCGCGCCGCCGCGGATCCGGCGGAGCATGGCGGGCCTCCAGTGCACCCTGATCGCCCTGCTGGGCGCGCTGCTCGGGGCGGTCAACGGGTTCGTGCCGGCGGTGGGGCTGCTGAAGTCCCGGGCCAGCGGGTTCGGGGCCAAGCCGGCGCTGATCACCGCGCCCTGGGGCGAGCTGCTGCTGATCGTGCTGGTGCTGCCGGTGGTCGCGGGGCTGCTCGCGGCGCTGCTCACCCGCTCCCGCATCCCGCTCGGGCGGCGGCTGTCCTGACGGCCCCGTCAGCCTTGGACACGTCTTGCACACGTACCGACCACCGGCTGACACCGCTTGGGCACCACCCGGGCACCGACCGCTACGCGCCGGGCGTCCGTCCCCCTCACCCGGGGGCGGGCGCCCGGCGCTCGCCGTACCATGGGCCGCGATCCGGCGGGCCAAGGGCGTCGGCGTCCGGTTCGGCGAGGGAGCAGAGGGAGTAGAGGGCGGTGCTGCGGGGGTTCGGGGACCTGGAGGCCGAGATCATGGACCGGTTCTGGTCCTGGGACCGGCCCGCCACGGTGCGCGAGGTGGTCGACGACCTCCAGCGGGACCGGGCCGTCGCGTACACCACCGTCACCACGGTCGCGGACATCCTGCACACCAAGGGCTGGCTGCGCCGCGACAAGGTCGGCCGCGCCTGGGTGTACCGGCCGAGCTGCACCCGCGAGGAGTACACCGCCCGGCTGATGCACCGGGCGCTGGAGACCACCCCCGACCGGGCGGGCGCGCTGCTCCACTTCGTCGACCGGATCAGCGGGGCGGAGGCCTCGGCCCTGCTCGCCGCCCTCGAACACGCGAGGTCCCGGGAGGCCGGGTAGTCCTCGCGCTCGGATCCGTCCCCGGACACACCCCCGTGGGCCCGTCGGCGTGGGGGTGCCGACGGGCCCCGGGTGGGGGTGGGGGGTGGGGGTTCGTGGGATTTGCCGTGGCCTTGACCCGCGCGCCTGAACCGGCGCGCCCGGGCCCGCGTTGCCGGCGGCGCCTCGTCGTCAGCGGTGCCGCAGGTACGCCTCCGCCGTCCGGCGCAGCCGGTCGTGCAGCCCGTCGTAGGCGCGGGCCCGGCCGAGCAGGGTCTTCGGCAGCTTGGCGACCATCGTGTAGTTGGTGTCGCAGACGTTCGCCGCCGGGGCCAGCCCGGCCTGGCTGACCAGCTGGTAGGCGTCCAGCTGGTCCAGGCCGAGCAGTTCGCCGGTCCAGCCGACCAGGTCGTGCTGGCTGATCCGGAACGCGTCCTCCAGCGGACGGGCGGAGCCGGTGCTGATCAGGAAGTCGTCGTTCTCCAGCCGGGGCCAGGCCGGTCCCCCGCCCTTGACCAGGTCGACGATCACGGTGGTGCGCATCGCCGCCTCCACCGCCGTGCCGCACACCTCGCCCTCGCCCTGGCGGGCGTGGCCGTCACCGATGGCGAGCAGGCCGCCCTCGACGTTGACCCGGAAGTAGGCGGTGGTGCCGGCCCGCATCTCGGGGGTGTCCAGGTTGCCGCCGTGCGCGCCCGGGGTGATCGAGGCCAGCACCTCGCCGGCCGCCGGGGCGACACCGACCGTGCCGTGCATCGGGTCGAGCGGCAGGTCCACCGTGAACCCGCTGTTGCGGGCCCGGAACCGGCAGACGCCCGCCTTGGCGTCCAGTTCGTAGACCCAGACCCGCTCCTCCAGCGGCGCGTGCAGCATCGCGGTGGTGTGGGTCGCGGTCAGCGCGCCGAAGTGCGGGAAGGTGCTGGAGACGCCGTACTCCCGGGCCGGGGTGATCTCCGCGAAGTGCACCGCGAGGACGTCCCCGGGCTCGGCGCCCGCCACCGCGATCGGGCCGGTGACCGGGTTGAGGTAGGGGAAGACGCACACCTGGCTGGGCAGGTCCCCGGTGCCGCGCACCTTGCCGCCGAAGCAGTCCTCGGTGGTCAACTCGACGACGGTGCCCGGCTGGACGGTGACCAGCGGGGCGCGGCCGCCGAAGGTGTAGGCGTAGTCCTCCGGGGTCGGGGACAGCCGGACGGTCTCGGGCAGGCTCACTGCTTCTCCTCGGCGGGGGTGCTGTTCGTGGCGGTGCTGTTCGCGGCAGTGGTGGTCGTGGTGGTGGCGTTCCCGGCCGTGGCATCGGTGGCCGCGGCCTCGGCCTCGGCATCGGTCTCGGCGACGGCCAGCCGGGGCCTGCGCCCGGTCGCCACCAGCCCGGCGAGCACGATCCCGCCGACGAGCAGCCAGACGAACCCGAGCCGCTGGGCGGCGATGTTGGCGTTGACCACCACGTACGCGAGGATCGCGAAGCCGAGCGCCGGGGCGATCAGGTGCCGCCAGTAGTCCTTGCTGCGCTTGCGGACCAGGTAGTGGACGACCACGGCGACGTGCAGGACCAGGAAGGTGGACAGCGCACCGAAGTTGACCAGGGTGCTCAGCAGGGTGATGCCGTCCTCGCGCGAGGCCGTGTAGAGGCCGAGCACCAGCGAGATCCCGGCGGTCAGCAGGGTCGCGTTGACCGGCACCCGGCGGGTGGGGTGGATCCGGGCCAGGAAGGCGGGCAGCTGGCGGTCGCGGGCCATCGCGTACAGCAGCCGGGAGGTGGCCGCCTGGGCGACCAGCGAGTTGGCGAAGCCCCAGGCCACGGCGGTGGAGGCGGCGGTCAGCGTGGCGAGCCAGCCGCCGGCGGCGGTGCGGGCCGCGTCGTAGAAGGCGGTGCCGTTCGGGTCGCCGTCCCGGATCAGCGCGTCGGGGTCGGCGACCAGCAGCGAGGCGACCCAGGTCTGCACGATGAACAGTGTGCCCGCGAGCAGCAGCGCGGCGACCATGGACCGGCCGATGGCCTTGGCGGAGTCCCGGTTCTCCTCCGAGAGGGTGGAGATGCCGTCGAAGCCCAGGAAGCTGAGCACCGCGATCGAGACCGCCCCGAAGGCCAGGCTCCACGAGAACGTGTGCCCGTTGTACAGCGGCGTGAAGTCGAAGCCCCGGCCCTTGCCGTTGGCCAGGGCGATCACGCCGACTACCACGAACAGGGCCAGCACGACGAGTTCGCCGATCAGCATCGCCTTGTTGACCCGGTTGGTGGTCTCGATGCCCAGGTAGTTGACCACGGTGTTGAGCAGCACGAAGCCGATCAGCCAGAGCCAGACCGGGATCGACGGCACCAGCGAGTTCATCGCGACACCGGCGATCAGGTACAGCAGCCCGGGCACCAGCACGTAGTCGAGCAGGATCATCCAGCCGGACAGGAAGCCGACCGGGGCGGCGATGCCGCGGCCCGCGTAGGTGTAGACCGAGCCGGCCATCGGGAAGGCCCGGGACATCTGGGCGTACGACAGGGCGGTGAACATCATCGCCACCATGCCGAGGACGTAGGCCAGGGCCACCATGCCGCCGGAGCCCTGGAAGACGCCGCCGAAGATGCCGAACGGTGCGATCGGCACCATGAACACCAGCCCGTAGACGAGCAGGTCGGTGAAGCCGAGCGAACGGCGCAGTTCCTGCTGGTAGCCGTAGCTCTCGATGCCCTGGGGTGCGGGTGTGTCGGCCATGGTGCTCTCTCTCCGTGACGACCCTGCGAGGGGTGTGGGGAGACTGTAGAGGGAACTATTTCCAGATGGAAGGGTTTCGTTCCGACATTCCACCTGACGAGAACGGAGTACCCGGGGCTGGCTTGACCTACCGGGGCAGGACGGCGAAGCCGAGGCCCTCGGCCCGGGCCAGGTGGATCGGCGCCCGGCCCGCGGCCTCGCCGTGCAGCAGCCGGCCCGCGGCCGCCGCCAGGCCGTCCGGGGCCAGGGCCCGACGGGCCGGCAGGTCGGCGAGCAGGCGCAGACCCTCGTACAGGCCCACCGCGTAGGCGTCCAGGACCGGCGCCCACGGACCGCACAGGGCCCGGTGCCGCTCGGCGAGGCTCTGCCGGCGCTCCTCGGCCAGCGTCGCGAAGGAGGGCATCGCCGCGTACAGCGTCCCGGTGTCGTCGCCGCCGAGCGCGAGCAGGCCGTTCTCCTCCAGGGAGCCGGAGAGCCGCACCAGCCTCCGATCCAGCCCGCTGCGCCGCAGCGCCCGGTTGAACTGCACCAGGTCGCGCCCGATCAGACTGAGCAGCAGGGCGTCCGCGCGGGCCGAACGCAACGCGTCCAGCAGCGGGTCGAGCGCCTCCTCGACCGCCCCGAAGGGGACCCGCCGCTCCAGCACCACCCGGGCGCCGGCCCGCGCCGCGAGTCCCTCGGCGGCCCGGTGGACGGAGCGCGGCCAGATGTAGTCGTTGCCGATCAGCGCCCACCGGCCGATCCCGTGACGATCCGTCAACTCCTGGATCGCCGGGCCGAATTGGCGGGACGGGTCGATGCCGGTGCAGAGCACGCCGGGCAGCCGGGAGCCGCCCTCGTGCGGCGGGGTGAAGACGTACGCGAGACGGCCCGCGGCAACGGTCTCGACCGCCCGGTGCACATCGCTGGTGTGGCACCCGGCGAGCGCGTCCAGCGCCCCGGCGTCCAGCAGGCGCCGCACCTCCCCGGCGACCGGGCCCGGCGCGCCGCCGCCGTCCACCAGCACCAGCTCCAGCGGGCGGCCGAGGACCCCGCCGCCCGCGTTGACCTCGTGCGCGGCGAGCAGCGCGCCGTCCAGCGCGGACGGGCCGGTGAGCCCGAGCGGGCCGGACTGCGGCACGACGAGGCCCACCCGGAACGCCGCCCCGTCCCGAGCCGAGTGCAGCGCATCGAGCGGATCGATCACCCTCACCTCGATGCTCACGGTGCGAGTATCGTCGTACCGCCGATATCGGGGAAGGCCGGAACGGGAGGGTCCGATGACCGCAGCTGGTGCCGCACCGGGGGTCGACGGCCGTCCCGGCGATCCCGCCGCCCGGACCGCCGCCCCGGCCGCCGAGCAGACCGTCGGCGCCGCGGCGCGCCCCCCGGCCGCCCCGGAGCCGCTGCTGGTCGAGCTGGTCACGCTGGCCCACCGCAGGCTCTCCGGCGGCCTCGCCGCCGCCCTCGCCGAGGAGGACTGCACCGTCGACCAGTGGCGGCTGCTGCGCGTCCTCGCGGACGACCGGGGACACGCGATGGGCGAGCTGGCCCAGGCCCTGCTGATCCCGCAGGCGAGCCTGAGCCGGCTGGTGGACTCGCTGGCCGACTCCGGCTGGGTCTACCGGCGCCAGGACGACCAGGACCGCCGTCGGATCACCGCCCACCTCTCCCGCCAGGGCCGCACCCGGCTGACCCGGCTGGACGCCCTCGCCGCCGCCCACGACGCCGCCGTGCGCCGGGCCTGCGGCCTCACCGACCCGGCGCACGTGCTGCGGCGGCTCGCCGCGCTCTGACCGGCCCGCCCCGGCCGCCCCGGGCACACGACGACGACCCGCACGGACGACGACGGCCCGCCCCCGCCGAAGCGGGAGCGGGCCGTCGCGGCGCGCGATCGGACGCGGTCAGGCCGGGCGGACGGCGCCCTTGTAGGGCATCACGGAGATCGGCAGGACCTCGATGTTCTTGCCCGTGTACGGGGCGTGGATCATCTTGCCGTCGCCGATGTACAGGCCGACGTGGTGCAGGTCGTCGTAGAAGAACACCAGGTCACCGGGCTGGAGGTTGGCACGGTCGACGTGCGGGCCGTCCTTCCACTGCTCCTCGGACGTCCGGGAGATGGTGACGCCCGCCGCGCGGTAGGCCTGGCTGGTGAGGCCGGAGCAGTCGAAGGTCGCGGGGCCGGTCTTGCCCCAGCCGTAGGGCTTGCCGAGCTGGGCCTGGGCGAACGCGATGATGGCGCCGGCCCGGCCGCTGGCCGACGGCACCGGGGCGTTCATGTCCGGGCGGTCGCTGGAGCGGGAGGCGCGGTCCTTGGCCGCGGCGGCGGCGGCCTGCTGGGCCTCGGCCTTGGCCTTCTCCGCGTTCTGCTGGGCGTTGATCTTGGCGCGGTCCTCGGCGCTGAGCTTGTTCAGCATCCCCTGGGCCTGGGCCAGCTTGGTCTGGATGTCCTTCTTCTGCTCCGCCAGCTGCGTGCCCACCGAGTCGAGCGCGGCCAGGGTGGCGGTGGCCTCGGCGCGGTCCTGGTCGAGCTTGCGCTGCTCGTCCTGGGCCTGCTTGAGCAGACTCGCCTGGGAGTCGGAGACCTGGTTCTGCACCGAGGCGCGCTCCAGGTAGGCGGCCGGGTCGGAGTCGAGCATCAGCTGGACCGACGGGTCGATGCCGTTGGTGCGGTACTGGTCGGCGGCGACCGCGCCGAGCCGGGTCCGCAGCTCGTTCATCGCCTCCTGGCCCCGGACGACCTTCTCCTGGATCTGGTTGGCCTCGCCCTGGAGCTTCTGCTGCTTCGCCTGGAAGCCGTTGTACTTCTCGATCGCCTGCTCGGCGTCCTCGTTGAGCTTGTCGACCTGCTCCTTGACGGTGGCGAGGTTCGGGGTCGGCTCGGCGTGGGCGGTACCGGAGGCCAGGACCGCGCCGCCGGCCGCCATGGCCGTGGTGAGGACCGCCATGCGGGCCCGGCTCGGGGGGCTGGGCTTGCGGCGCTTTCCCATGGCGGTCGCTCTCCTTCGGGGGAATCTCGGGACGGTCCGGGCGGAGCGGGGGGACGGCTCGGCCGGTGCCTGGGGACGACGAAGGCGGGCAGGACGAGCAACGGGGGGGTGCTGCCCCGCCCACCTTCTTCGAAGTAACTTAATAGATGAGGGGCCGGGTTCCGCAATCCCCCTGATCATGACGTTTTGACAGCATGACAGGACATCGATCGCGTTCCGTGCCATCGGCGTTGACCTCGGACACCTCCGGACACCGCGGACACCTCCCACCACCCGACGACCGCCGGTCGGACCGCTGACGACGACCCGGACGACCGCGCCGCCCGCCTCCGCCGACACCCCGGACGACCCCACCCGGCGCCTCCGACCCCCTGACCTCCGACCCCCTGCCGACACCCCTATCGGCCGCGGGTGCCAGCCGTCCCCGCACGCCATGGCACCCCCCGCCCCGGAGAGTGCTCGCGAGCGGCCGAACCGAGGGAAAGGTCACATGAGATTCCTCTCCTGCAGCCCCGCGCACGGGCGCTAACCTGCGCACATGAAGGTCCCGCCCGAAGGGCTCCCCCTCGCTGCCGAGTTCCCGGCCGCGCACCGAGAGCAGTGGCAGCAGCTCGTCCAGGGCGTGCTGCGCAAGTCCGGTGCCCAGCCCGAGGACGGTCCCGCCGCCGAGCAGGCGCTCACCACCCGGCTCCAGGACGGGCTGAGCGCACGCCCCCTGTACACCGCCGAGGACACCGACGCCGACCCGGGCTACCCGGGCTTCCCGCCGTTCGTGCGCGGCGGCCGGCCGCAGGGCTCCGCCGTGGCCGGCTGGGACGTCCGCCAGCGGCACGCCGACCCGGACCGCCGGCGCGCCAACGAGGCCGTCCTGGCCGACCTGGAGCACGGCGTGAGCTCGCTCTGGCTGGAGCTGGGCGGCGCGGGCCTCCCGGTGGACGCCCTGCCCGAGGCGCTCACCGGCGTGTACCTGGACCTGGCCGCCGTGGCGCTCGACGCCGGCGCCGAATTCACCGACGCCGCCGAGCAGTTGTTCAACCTGTACGAGGAGCGCGAGGTCTCCCCCGGCGCCGCCGCCGGCAACCTCGGCGCCGACCCGCTCGGCCTCCAGGCCCGCACCGGCCGGACCGACCGCACCGGGGCGCTGCTCGCCGAGGCCACCGCGCTGGCCGCCCGCTGCGCCGCCGGGTACCCGGGTGTGCGGGCGCTCACGGTGGACGCCCTGCCGTACCACGAGGCGGGCGCCTCCCCCGCCCAGGAACTGGGCTGCTCGCTGGCCACCGGCGTCGCCTACCTGCGCGCGCTGACCGCCGCCGGCCTCCCGGTCGACGACGCGCTCGGCCAGCTGGAGTTCCGCTACGCCGCCGACGGCGACCAGTTCCTCACCATCGCCAAGTTCCGTGCCGCGCGCCGCCTCTGGGCCCGGGTCGCCGAGGCCTCGGGGGCCGGTGCGGCCGCCTCGGCACAGCGCCAGCACGCCGTCACCTCCCGGGTGATGATGACCGCCCGCGACCCGTGGGTGAACATGCTGCGCACCACGATCGCCTGCCTGGCCGCCGGGGTCGGCGGCGCGGACGCCGTCACCGTGCTGCCCTTCGACAGCGCACTCGGCCTGCCGGACGCCTTCGCCCGCCGGATCGCCCGCAACACCCAGGCGATCCTGCTGGAGGAGTCCCACCTGGCCCGGGTGATCGACCCGGCCGGCGGCTCCTGGTACGTCGAGCAGCTGAGCGAGGAGCTGGCCCGGGCAGCCTGGGCCTGGTTCCAGGAGATCGAGCGGGCCGGCGGACAGCAGGCCGCCCTGGAGTCCGGCCTCGTCGGCGAGCGGATCGCCGCGACCTGGGCCGAGCGCTCGGTACGGCTCGCCAAGCGGCGCGAACCCGTCACCGGCGTCAGCGAGTTCCCGCACCTGGACGAGCAGCCGCTGGTCCGCGAACCGGCCCCGGCCGCGCCCGGCGGCGGGCTGCCGCGGGTGCGCCGCGCCGAGGCCTACGAGGCGCTGCGGGACCGCTCGGACGCCCACGCCGCCGCGCACGGCGCCCGCCCGAACCTCTTCCTCGCCTCGATCGGCACCGCCTCCGCGCACACCGCGCGCACCACCTTCGCCGCCAACCTGTTCCAGGCGGGCGGCATCGCGACGGTCTCGGCCGAGTCCGTCGACCCGGCGGCCTTCGCCGAGGCCTTCCGGGCCTCCGGCGCGACCGTCGCCTGCCTCTGCTCCAGCGACGCGCTGTACGCCGAGCACGCCGCCCCGGTCGCCGGCGCCCTGAAGGCGGCCGGCGCCGAACGGGTGCTGCTCGCCGGGCGACCCGCCGAAGTACCCGACGGCGTGGACGAGTTCATCTTCGCGGGGGGCGACGCGGTCGCCGTCCTGACCTCCCTGCTGGACCAGATCGGAGCCGCTCGATGATCCCCGACTTCACCGGAATCGGGCTGGACGGCGCCGGCGGCAGCCTCACGGGCGGCCCTGGCGTCACCGACGAGCAGTGGCGGGCCGCCTGGCGCCAGTCCACCGGCAAGGACGTCGACGAGCTGCTCTGGGACACCCCCGAGGGCATCGGCGTCAAGCCGCTGTACACCGGGGCCGACCTCGCCGGGCTGGACTTCCTGGAGACCTACCCGGGCATCGCCCCGTACCTGCGCGGGCCGTACCCGACCATGTACGTCAACCAGCCCTGGACCGTCCGCCAGTACGCGGGCTTCTCCACCGCCGAGGAGTCCAACGCCTTCTACCGCCGCAACCTCGCGGCCGGCCAGAAGGGCCTGTCCGTCGCCTTCGACCTGCCGACCCACCGCGGCTACGACAGCGACCACCCGCGGGTCACCGGCGACGTCGGCATGGCTGGTGTGGCGATCGACTCGATCTACGACATGCGCCAACTCTTCGACGGCATCCCGCTGGACAAGATGTCCGTGTCGATGACCATGAACGGCGCCGTGCTGCCCGTCCTCGCGCTGTACATCGTCGCGGCCGAGGAGCAGGGCGTACCACCGGAGAAGCTCGCCGGGACCATCCAGAACGACATCCTCAAGGAGTTCATGGTCCGCAACACCTACATCTACCCGCCGCAGCCGTCGATGCGGATCATCTCGGACATCTTCGCGTACACCTCGCAGAAAATGCCCCGGTACAACTCGATCTCCATCTCCGGCTACCACATCCAGGAGGCCGGTGCGACGGCCGACCTGGAGCTGGCCTACACCCTGGCCGACGGGGTGGAGTACCTGCGCGCGGGCCTGGACGTGGGCCTGGACGTGGACGCCTTCGCGCCGCGGCTGTCGTTCTTCTGGGCGATCGGCATGAACTTCTTCATGGAGGTCGCCAAGCTGCGCGCGGCCCGGCTGCTCTGGGCCAAGCTGGTCAAGCAGTTCGACCCCAAGAACCCCAAGTCCCTGTCGCTGCGCACCCATTCGCAGACCTCGGGCTGGTCGCTCACCGCCCAGGACGTGTTCAACAACGTCACCCGCACCTGCGTGGAGGCGATGGCCGCGACCCAGGGCCACACCCAGTCGCTGCACACCAACGCCCTGGACGAGGCCCTCGCCCTGCCCACCGACTTCTCCGCCCGGATCGCCCGCAACACCCAGCTGCTGCTCCAGCAGGAGTCGGGCACCTGCCGGGTGATCGACCCGTGGGGCGGCTCCGCCTACGTCGAGAAGCTGACCCACGACCTCGCGTCGAGGGCCTGGGAGCACATCCAGGAGGTCGAAGCCGCCGGCGGCATGGCCAAGGCCATCGACGCGGGCATCCCCAAGCTGCGCGTCGAGGAGGCCGCCGCCCGCACCCAGGCGCGGATCGACTCCGGCCGCCAGCCGGTGATCGGCGTCAACAAGTACCGGGTGGAGAACGACGAGCAGATCGACGTGCTCAAGGTCGACAACTCCTCGGTGCGGGCACGGCAGGTCGAGAAGCTGCGCCGACTGCGCGCCGAACGCGACGAGGCCGCGTGCCAGGACGCGCTGCGCGCGCTGACGGCCGCCGCCGAGGCCGGCCCGCAGCGCGGCGGCTCACTGGACGGCAACCTGCTGCACCTGGCCGTCAACGCGGCCCGGGCCAAGGCCACCGTCGGCGAGATCTCCGACGCCCTGGAGAAGGTCTACGGCCGCCACTCCGGCCAGATCCGTACCATCTCCGGTGTGTACCGAGACGAAGCGGGCCCGTCGGCCTCCCTCCAGCGCACCCGCGACCTGGTCGAGCGGTTCGAGCAGGCCGAGGGCCGCCGTCCGCGCATCCTGGTCGCCAAGATGGGCCAGGACGGCCACGACCGCGGCCAGAAGGTGATCGCCACCGCCTTCGCCGACCTCGGCTTCACGGTGGACGTCGGCCCGCTGTTCCAGACCCCGGCCGAGGTCGCCCGCCAGGCCGTCGAGGCCGACGTGCACATCGTCGGCGTGTCCTCGCTCGCCGCCGGACACCTCACGCTGGTGCCCGCGCTGCGCGCCGAACTCGCCGCGGCGGGACGGGAGGACATCACCATCGTGGTCGGCGGAGTCATCCCGCCGCAGGACTTCGACGCCCTGTACGAGGCTGGCGCCGCGGCGGTCTTCCCCCCGGGGACGGTCATCCCGGACGCGGCGTACGACCTGCTCAAGTCCCTGGCGGCCGAACTCGGCCACGAGCTGTGATTGCCTGAACGCATGCCTCCGCGGACGATCGACCTCGACAGCTATGTGACGGGCGTACTCGACGGCTCGCGCGCCTGGATCGCGCGCGCCGTCACCCTCGTCGAGTCCTCCCGGCCCGACCACCGCGCACTCGCGCAGCAGCTGCTCCAACGGCTGCTGCCGCATGCCGGTGGCGCGGTCCGGGTGGGCATCACGGGCGTGCCCGGTGTCGGCAAGTCGACCTTCATCGACGCCTTCGGGACGATGCTGACCGGCCAGGGCCACCGGGTCGCGGTGCTCGCCGTCGACCCGACCTCCAGCCGGACGGGCGGCTCCATCCTGGGCGACAAGACCCGGATGGAGCGCCTCGCCGTCGACCCTGCCGCCTTCGTCCGGCCGTCCCCGACCTCGGGGACGCTCGGCGGAGTCGCCAAGGCCACCCGTGAGTCCATGGTGGTGATGGAGGCGGCGGGGTACGACGTCGTCCTCATCGAAACGGTCGGCGTCGGCCAGTCCGAGACGACGGTGGCCGGGATGGTCGACACCTTCCTGCTGCTCAGCCTGGCGCGGACCGGCGACCAGCTCCAGGGCATCAAGAAGGGCGTCCTGGAGCTGGCGGACGTCATCGCCGTCAACAAGGCCGACGGCCCGCACGAACGCGACGCCAAGGCGGCGGCGCGCGAACTCGCTGGCGCGCTACGGCTGTTGCAGGCCCCGGACGCTGCCTGGACGCCGCCGGTGCTCACCTGCAGCGGCCTCGACGGCGCGGGCCTGGACGTCCTGTGGGAGCGGCTGCAGCAGCACCGCAAGGTGCTGGACGCCACGGGCGCGCTGGCGGCGAAGCGCCGCGACCAGCAGGTCGAATGGACCTGGTCCATGGTCCACGACCAGCTCTACGCCCGCCTCCACGAGAACCCCGAAGTACGGCGCCTGACCCCCGAGTTGGAAGCCCAGGTCCGCGCCGGCACCCTCCCGGCAGGGCTGGCGGCCCAGCAGATCCTGGACGCCTTCTTCGCCTGACCCAGGTCTCGCAGACCGAGCGCCGTGCCCCACCCCCGCGTGGGGCACGGCGCTTCTCGGGTTCTCCTGGGAATCCCATCCGGTCGCAGCTCGACAACTCCACGCCATGCCAGGCCCGTTCCGGCCCTCTTCCGTCGCCCGAACGGCTGACAACGAGTCAATGCGGGTACACCGACGTGGAGAACCGGAGATGCTGATGCAGCCGTTGAACCGGTCGCACAGAGGACGGGACCGCGATGACCCCTCGACCGCGCACACCCAACCCCGAGCTCGCCGCACGGTCGATCGGCAGGTCCGACATGGACCCCTCACGCCGTGGCGTCCTGACCGCCGGTCTCTACTCACTGACCCTGACACTGCCGGAGTTCGACGAGAGCCCCGAGCGGATCACCCGTGCCGCCGCGGGCCGAACCGTGCGTGTCGGCGACGGCGAGGTCCAGACCGTACGGACGGTGACCGACCGGATCGCCGGCATCCTCGACGAGCTCGGTGCCGCCCATGCCCGCCCGATGGCTGCGGCGTTCCTGGTCAACTCGGTCGGGCCCTGGCTCCAGGCGTCCGGCACGACCCAGGTGAAGGCCGACCTGCTGTCGGCCGCCGCCGATCTCACCTACCTCACCGGCTGGATGGCGATGTACGAGACCGCCCACGGCCTCGGCCAGAAGTACTACGTCCAGGCCCTCAAGCTCGCGCGGGAGGCCCAGGACCACGTGACGTACTGCCGCACCCTGCGTGGCATGGCACTCCAGGCGTCCAACCTCGGCTACGGTCCAAAAGCCCTCGAACTCGCCGACTCGGCCGCCGAGGCCGCTCCGGCCTCCGGCCCCCGCCTGCAGGCCTTCCTCACCGGCCAACAGGCGCACGGCGCCGCCATGGTGAAGGACCGGCGCCAGGCCTTCGCACGCCTCGCCGAGACCGAGACGGCGCTGGCCCAGGCCGACGGCCGCAACGACTCCATCGGCGGCTACGACCAGAGCGCGTACCACTTCCACGTCTCGCACGTGCTGTACGAACTCGGCGACCTCCCGGGGGCGGTCAAGGAGCTCCAGCTCTCCAACCGGGCCCGCCCGGCCAACGAGAAGCAGGGCCGCGTACACGGCAACGGCCTGCTCGCCCGGCGGCAGATGGAACTCGGCCACGTCGAAGCCGCCTGCGCCACCTGGGACACCTTCCTGGACGACTATGTCACGCTCAGCTCCGTCCGCGGCGACGAGCACTTCCGCGCCCTGAACACCGCCCTCCCGGCCCACGCCGCCAACGGCACCGTGCGCCGACTCCGGGAGCGCACCCGCGAGGTCGCACAGCAGAAGGCCGCGTGAGCCATGAGCCTCCGCATCGGGATCACGGGACATAGAGGACTGACGGCCGAGTTGGAGGTGCAGGTCCGGCAACTGCTCGAAGACGCCCTACCGAGCCGGACACCCTCAGGCCTCGCCGTCGTTTCCTGCATCGCGGACGGGCCGGATTCGTGGCTGGCAGAGATCGCGCTCAAGCGGGGCGGGCAGCTGGAGGTCGTCGTCCCGGCCGACCAGTACCGGGACGGGCTGCCGGAGTGGCACCACCCCGTCTACGACCGGCTGTTCGACAGCGCCGCCGCCGTACACCGCACCGGCCACGTCGAATCCGACGAACCCGCACACCTGGCCGGAGGCGAACTCCTCGTACACCACGTCGACAGGCTCCTCGCCGTCTGGGACGGCCTGCCGGCTCGCGGCCAGGGCGGGACGGCGGACGTCGTCGCCCTCGCTCGACGACAGGGCGTGCCGGTCGAGATCGTCTGGCCGGAGGGAGCCCGCCGCTGACCGCGTCACATCGGCCTCTCGCCGAGAGCGGCCCGCAGCCAGTCGAGGGAGTCGGTCGCCAGGACGGCATCGGCGAGGTCGTTCGCGGTCTTCGTGGTGAGCCGGCCGCGGCTGTTGTCGATCCACCGCTGCGCGTTCGCGTAGCCCTGCGCCTTGTACTCGACGCCCTGGATCAGGCATTCCAGCTTGTCCGCGTCCCGGGCGCAGACCGCCTCCAACGACTCCTTCGCCTCGTACTCCGCGACGAGGTCCCGAATGGTCGAGGCCAGGACGTCCGGCATTCCCCCGACTTGGTCGGCCGTCACCGCCACCGGATCCGCACTCGGCGCGTACTTCTTGCCCAGGTGGTTGACGTCCCCGGTGCGCGATTCCTGGGAGTCGTGCCAGACCGCCAGGAACGCGGCCTGCGCCGGATCGGCGCCTTCGAGCCTGGCGATGACCGAGGCGATCAACGCGGTCCGCCAGGAGTGCTCGGCGACCGACTCGGGGTCACGGACACCGGCCATCCACCAGCCCGTGCGCTTGGTCTGCTTGAGCGTCCCGGCTTCGAACAGGAACCTCGCCACCGAGCCCAGGTCGTCCGTCACTGCCGACTCCTCTCACGCCTCAGCAAGGCGGATCGCATAGCGGATGTTGTCGAGTTCGCGGCGCCCGCGTCGCGAGACCTCCCGGCTATCCAACATCATGGGCAGCCGCTCGCGGAGGGCGTTGGCCAGGGTTCCGAAGCGCAACAGGTTCGGTCGCACCTGGAGCAGGGACCACAAGGTGTGAACGTTGAGCTCCACGTATCCATGCTGAGGTACGAGGCCCTCGGCAAGGTGTACCAGCAGCTTGTCACCTGACCACGGGCCCGGCTTCGACGCACCGATGAAGTCGTCGGAGAGTTCGAGGTACGCGACTTCGCCGATCCAGTACGCCCAGTAGTTGAGGTTCGCGATCGTGCCGGCCTCATCGGCAAGGGCCGTGTCGATGAAGTGGTTGATGCGGCCCCGGTCCCCGTGGCGGGCGGACACCATGGCGACGGAGCGGAAGTTGAGCCAACGGGTCAGCCAGTCCCCAGGTTGTTCGTTTCGCTGTTGCTGAGCGACCCACTCCCGCGTGTCCGTTCGATCGTCGTACCCCGCAAGGTAGAGCGCTTGCCTGCGGACGAGAAACTGGTCCGCTCCCCGCGCTTCGGCAGCGGTACGCCGGATGTTCGCGAAGAAGCACGCACGGTCGACGGCGGAGAGTTCCGGGCCTACCGGTACCGGCCCCCTTCGTGGACGTGGCGGGCTCGGAAGCAGGTGAATGGCCTTCGGCGCCACCCCGCTGAGAGGCCATGCCAGGATCTCGACAAGGTCTCTCCGCATCACCACTGATCCGATCAGACTCTCCCGGACGTGCTTCTCCTCCGCGAGCACGCCGGCCAGGAGAACGTCGGCCTCCAACGCCCGCTCCCATGTCTGGACGAGCGCGGGTGCTGTGCCCAGACGCAGGAGCCAACGGCCAAGCATGAGCACCTGTCCGACAGGCACGGCCGTGAGCGGACGTCGCCCGCTCTCCCACCCCGCGATCGTGTCCAATGAGACCGTCAGTCTCGCCGCGAACTCCTGCTGCGTGAGACCGAGCTGCTCTCGCATCACTCGGAAGACGTACCCGGCAATGCTGACCACGCGCGAGCGCGGAGGCATTCCCTGACCAACAGTCAGGGATTCTCTTGGGGTCGACCTCATGAAAGCCCTCAACTTCGGGAATTCGCGCCGGCATACCCGTACCGGCGGTCACTTCACGGCCTGGTCACTGCTCTGTAGCGTCTTGCATGCCAGAGCGACAGATCCTCCCCAACAACAATACACAGGAGGAAAGTTGAGCATCGTCACCAATCTCCACCCCATCGTCCCTTGGGGCTTCGAACGCATGATGCCCCTGCGCAACGGCGAGCCGTCACGGTGGCAGTACGCGGGCCTGGACCCGGAGACCCAGACCGGTCGATGGTTCGGTGAGGACGGGAGCATGACCCCTGCCGAACTCGGCAAGCACGGCACGTCCGTGAACACCTACCCGCCGACCCAGCAAGGCAAGGACGGCAAGGTGGACGGCGACTCCGGCCACGACGCTTCGCAGGACTGAGAGGGAGGACCATGAACGGACACCCGGTGCTCGTTTCCACCGAGCACGAGGACCCGACGGCCGATCTCGTCATCGCGGAGCTGAACCGGCGCCGGGTGCCCGTTCTGCGACTCGACCCCGGAAAGGATCTCCCCGGAATCGTCACCCTCGCGGCTCGATTCGGCGCCGACGGGCTGACGGGGGCGCTCCGCGTCGGCGACCGAGCGGCCGAACTCGGCAAGGTGCGCGCGCTCTACCACCGCCGGCCGAGCCCTCATCTTCCCGCCACCGAAGACCAGGCCGACCGCTTCTCGGCGCACGAGACGCGTCGAGGCCTGGGCGGTGTGCTCGCGGCACTGCCCGACTGCCTCTACCTGAGTCATCCACAGGCCATCGCCCGAGCCGAGTACAAACCCGAACAACTCAGCGTCGCAGCACGGTTCGGTCTCCCTGTACCTGAAACCTTGATCACCAACGATCCTGCCGTGGCAAGGTCGTTCACGTCCGGTCGGCCTACGATCTACAAGCCCCTCCATGCCGCCCCGTACCATGTCGGCGGTGAACCTGCGGGCATCTGGGCGGCAGTGGTCGACCCTGTGGACATCGACAATCGGGTGACCGGCTGCACCCACCTCTTCCAGGAACAGGTGCCCAAGGTCTTCGACGTCAGGGCGGTAGTGGTGGGCGATCAGGTGTTCTGCTCGCTGATCAGGGCCCCGGAGGGCGTGGTGGACTGGCGCAGCGCATACCGTTACCTCACCTATGAGGCGATCGGGTGCCCGGACTCGGTCCGTTCGGCTCTGTTGCTCTTCCTCAGCGAATTCGGCCTGAAGTTCGGCGCGTTCGACTTCGCGGTGACCGCCGATGGCGAGTGGTGGTTCCTGGAATGCAACCCCAACGGCCAGTGGGCATGGCTTGAGCACGCGGCCCAGCTGCCGATCACGACCGCGATTGCCGACCTTCTGGAAAATGGAGAGAGCGCATGATCGCCATGCCGTCCGAAGTCCTGCGGGCGAAGCTCGTCGCCCAGCTCAAGGATGAGGAAGTGATCCGCAGCCCCGAATGGGAGGCGGCGATGCTGTCCGTCCCACGTGAAGCGTTCCTCGCGGGCGGGTGGTTCGAGCATGACGGTGGCGGCTGGTATCGAGCCGCTTCGCTCGCCGACGAGCCGGAACTGATCCGGCGCGTGTACGAGGACGACAGCCTGGTGACTCAACTCGGCGGTGTGATCTTTCCGTTCCAGTTGGACGGGCGTCTGCTCCAGGCCCCCACGTCCTCCTCCACCATGCCGGGTCTCGTGGTCCGCATGCTTGAGGACCTCCAGGTGTCGGAAGACATGTCGGTCCTGGAGATCGGCACCGGAACCGGCTATTCCACCGCCCTACTGACGCACCTCCTCGGTGATGAGCAGGTGACCTCCATCGAGGTCGATCCGGACGTCTCCGCGCGGGCCGGCGCGGCTCTCGGGGGCCTCGGCTACTGGCCGAACCTCGTCGTCGGCGACGGGCTCGCGGGCCACCCCGAAGGTGCGCCGTACGACCGCTTGATCGCGACGTGCGAAGTACGCACCATCCCGGCACAGTGGATCGAGCAGATCAAACCCGGCGGTGTGATCCTGGCAACTGTGGGTGGCTGGATGCACTCCTCGGAGCTGGCCCGGCTCACTGTCCAGGCCGACGGGACAGCGGTCGGCCGGTTCCTCGGGGGCGGGATCTCGTTCATGTTCGCCCGGCCCCATCAGCCGCCACCCCTTGGATTGCTGCCCGATGTGGATTCCGGTGACTGCCGGGGAGCCATCTACGGACCGGAGATCCTGGAAGACTGGACGGCCCGCTTCGTCGCCCAGCTCGCCGCGCCGCAAGCCCAGAAGATCGTGCTGCACCGCGAGGGCCGGGACGAACACCTCCTGGTCGATGTCGAGGCCGGCTCCTGGGCCTTGTTGTCGCGGGCGGCGGACGGCTGGACGGTACGCCAGGAAGGCCCGGACCGGCTGTGGGACGACGTCGAGAGGCATGTCCAGCAGTGGCACGCGGACGGCGCGCCGCCGCTCGAGCGCTTCGAGGTCACGGTGACGCCGCGGGAACAGAGCATCAGCTGGGCGACAGCCCGGTCGTGAATTCCGTCATCGAGCTGAGCCGGAGGGCCGTGGTGGATCGCCGGGGATTCGTGGCCGCCTCCAGCGCGTACGCGCTCGCGACGGCGGGTCTGCCCGACCCCGTCGCCGTTCTGTGGCGTGCGCGGCTCACATCGGACGACAAGGTCCGGGTCGGCCGGGGCGAGGACACCGCCCTCGGCACCGTCCACCTCCGCCAGGACGCCGTCAACGACAGGCGGGCCCACCTCTACCGCCTCCGCGGCGTGCCCGGGGTAGCGGAACTGGACGAGCGCACCTCAGCACTGGAGTGACTGATGGAAGACTCGAATGAGCCGCTGGAATTGTGGGCTGCCTGCCGGGACGCTCTTCGCCGTCCAGTCGGCGATTTGAAGGCGGTCCGACTGGACGGCCGACAAGCCGCCTCTCACGTCGACCCGTCCGAACCTCGTCTGATCCTTCGATGGGATGGCGCGGAGTGGGTTCCTGAGACCGTTGCCGACGACTACCCCGCCGCCCAGCGCATCGTGCACGGCATCCGGGGCGACGGGAAGATGCTCTAGGGGAATGAAGCACGGTCTATCGCTCATACGCGGATGCGGCAGGGGAACTCGCCAGGCCCTGGTTGGTTCGAGAATCGCAGCGGCCGCCTCCTGGCGGATGCCGGGCTCAGTCCGTCAGTTCCCAGAGCAGCCGGTAGTAGGCGGTCCGGTCCGGGTCGGGGGCGATGCCGTAGGCGTCGAGCAGTGGCTCCTCCCAGCCCGGGCCGTAGTTCCACTGGGTGCTCCAGGTGGCGATGGCGAGGTCGGCCCAGCGGTCGGCGAGGCCGAGGGTGCCGAGGTCGACGTGGCCGGTGTGGGTGCCGTCGTCGCCGATCAGGGTGTTGGGGGCGCAGGCGTCGCCGTGGCAGACGACGAGGTGGTCGATCGGGGGGATGTCGGCGAGAGTGGCCAGGGCGCGTTCGACGGTGCCGTGGTGGCGCAGTTCCCCCGGCCAGTCGGCCGGGTCGGTGCGGCCCGCTTCCGCCTTGGCCCGGGCGTTCGTCAGGCGTGTTTCGGCGGACCAGTCGAAGGGGCAGTCCGCGACGGGCAGTGCGTCGTGGAGGGCCCGCAGGCCGGCGCCGATGGCGCGGACGGCGGTGGCGGGGTCGCGCTTCCAGTGGTCGTCCACGGCCGACCGGCCGGGCAGGCCCTGGGTGACGAGCCAGGATCCGGTTTCGTCGGCGCCCTCGCCGATGACCGGTGGCACCACGGCGAACCTCGCGGCCCAGCGCAGGCGGACCGCCTCCGCCGCGAGGTCGATGCCGCTGCCGCTGCCGCTGCCGGCCGGCGTCCACTTCACGAACTGGCGGGTGTCGCCGTGGCCGAGCTGGAAGGTCAGTCCGCCGAGTTCGTTCTCCCAGACGGCCCGGATCGGCCGTCCGGCCGCGAGCTCGGTGACGACGGGTGGCGGCTGGACGGGGCCCTGGGGCGCGGCGGCGATCATCCGCCCATTCTCACCGGGGCGGGCGGCACCCTGCCAACCGTTTTGCGGGGTTCCGCCGCTACCAGGCGGCGGCCCGGAGGACGTCCTGGGCGAGGTCCTCGACCGACCGGTCGTCGGTCGGGACGCGGACCGCGCCGGCGCCGGGATTTCCTGCCGCCGGGATCTCCCGCCGCCGGGAGGGCGGGGCGGCGGCGCTCCCGTTCCCGGGTACGCCGCCGTCCGGCCACCGCCCGTCGGTCTCAGCCGAGCGGCAGGGACTTGAACGCGCGGGCCTGCTCCGTGATGGCGCGTTCGGTGGGCAGCCGTTCCATCGAGGAGGCGCCGAAGAACCCGGCGATCCCGGTGGTGTGCTCCAGCACGAAGCGGGCGTCCTCGGGTTCGGCGATCGGGCCGCCGTGGCAGAGCACGATGATCTCCGGGTTGACCCGCTTCGCGGCGTCGTGCATCTCCTGTACGGCGGCCGCCGCCTGGTCGAGGGTGAGCGCGGTGGCCGCGCCGATGGAGCCCTTGGTGGTGAGCCCGACGTGCGGGACGAGCACGTCGGCGCCGGCCCGGGCCATGTCGGCGGCCTGCTCCGGGTCGAACACGTAGGGGGCGGTGAGCAGTTCGCGCTCGTGGGCCTGGCGGATCATGTCGACCTCCAGGCCGAAGCCCATCCCGGTCTCCTCCAGGTTCGCCCGGAACGTGCCGTCGATCAGTCCGACCGTGGGGAAGTTCTGCACCCCGGTGAAGCCGACGGCCTTCAGCTGGTCCAGGAAGTTGCCCATGATCCGGAACGGGTCGGTGCCGCACACCCCGGCGAGCACCGGCACCTCGCGGACCACCGGCAGGACCTCCCCCGCCATCTCCAGCACGATGGCGTTGGCGTCGCCGTACGGCATCAGGCCCGCCAGCGAGCCGCGGCCGGCCATCCGGTAGCGGCCCGAGTTGTAGATGATCAGCAGGTCGACGCCGCCGGCCTCCGCGCACTTGGCGGACAGGCCGGTGCCGGCGCCGGCGCCGATGACCGGCTTCCCTGCGGTGATCTGCGCGGTCAGGCGGGCCAGGGCTTCGGTGCGGTTCACGGGTGGGCTCCTCGTTCGGTGGGTGTCGTTCGGTGGGGGGATAACGGCAACGGGTCAGGCGTGCGCGGTGATCAGCTGGTGCAACCGGTCCGCGGCCGCGACGGCGAAGGCCGGGTCGTTCAGGTGGGCGTCCAGCTCGCGCAGTTCGACCGGGCCGCCGGCCAGCGCCGAGCGCAGCGCCGCCAGGCCGGCCCGGTCGGCGGCCGGGTCGTGGAACGGCCCGCCCGGCGCGTCCACGGCGGACACCCCGCCGAGCGGCCAGAGCACCGTCACCGGGCCGCGCGCCGCGTTGAGCTTGTGCCCGAGGTCGGCGCCGACGGCGGACATCTCCTCGGCGGTGGTGCGCATCAGGGTCACGGTGGGGTTGTGGACCAGCAGCCGGCGCTCGGCGAAGCGCTCCGGAACGGTCTCCCGGGGGCCGAAGTTGACCATGTCCAGCGCGCCCGGCGCGACCACCTGGGGGATGCCGGCCCGTCCGGCCGCGGTCAGCCGGTCGGGCCCGGCGCTGAGCACGCCGCCGACGAGTTCGTCCGCGAGTTCGGTGGTGGTCAGGTCCAGGACGCCGGCCAGGAAGCCGCCCGCGGCCAGCTTCTCCAGCGCCCGGCCGCCGGCCCCGGTGGCGTGGAACACCAGGACCTCGTAGCCGAGTTCGTCCAGGCGCTCGCGGGCGGCGTCGACCGCGGGCGTGGTCACGCCGAACATGCTGGCGCCGACCAGCGGGCGGCCGTGCGGACGCGGGGCGGCCAGCACCCGCTCGTGCCGGACGGCCATGCCCGCGGCGGCCGCCGCCGCGTTCCCGAGGATCAGCGAGGACACCGAGTTGATGCCCGCGACGTCCACCACGCTGTACATCAGGGTGACGTCGCTGCTGCCCACGTACGGTGCCACGTCCCCGCCCGCCATGGTGGACACCAGCAGCTTGGGCACGCCGACCGGCAGCGCCTGCATCGCGCGGGCCGCGATGGACGACCCGCCGCTGCCCGCCACCGCCAGGACGGCGTGCAGCCGGCCCGACCGGTACAGCTCGCCGACCAGCCGCTCTGCGCCCTGAGCCATCGCCGTCACGGCCGCCCCGCGGTCGCCCGCGGAGCGCAGCGCCGCCAGGTCGTGCCCGGCGGCCCGGGCGACCTCCTCCGGGCCGAGGTCGGCGGCGGGCGTGCCGGGGGGCGGCGGCAGCACGCCGGCGTCGACCATGACCACCTCGCAGCCGTCCTCCCGCAGCCGCTCGGCGAGCCACGCGTACTCCGCGCCCTTGGTGTCCAGTGTCCCGACCAGTACGACGGTCGCCATGTCCCTGCTCCTTTGAACGGACGGTGCCCCGATCATCCGGCGGGGCCGGGACGGCGGCAAAGACCACTTGCGGGCAAGTGGCCTGCCGTCGGCCCCGGTCACCGGGCCGGACGGCGGCCGGGGCCACCGGGGCATCATGGACGGCATGGACCGGATCCCCGCCACCCGCCTGTCGCGCCTGCTCACCGGCTGGGCCGCCGACGGTCCGGGGGCCCTGCCGCGGCTGCTCGCGGACGCGCTGCGCGAACTGGCCGAGCGCGGTGACGTGGCCCCCGGCACCGCGCTGCCCTCGCAGCGGGCGCTGGCCTCGGCCCTCGGGGTCAGCCGCTCCACCGTCACCTCCGCGTACGGGCTGCTGGAGGCGGAGGGGCGGTTGGAGAGCCGGCACGGCAGCGGCTCGCGGCTGCGCGCCTCGGGGGCGGTCGGCGAGCCCGTCGGCGAGGGGCGGCTCGCCAGTTTCGGCACCCGGGACGGCGTCGTCGACCTCTCCAGCGGGGCGCTGGAGGGCCTGCCCGCCGTGGCGGACGCCCTCGACTCGCTGTCCGGCCGGGACCTCGCCGCCGCACTCGCCGGTGACGGCTACCTCCCGTACGGGCTGCCGCGGCTGCGCGAGCTGCTGGCCGAGCAGTACCGCGCGGCCGGCCTGCCGACCTCGCCGGACCAGATCCTGGTCACGGCCGGGTCCCAGCAGGCGCTCTGGCTGATCACCCAGGGGCTGGTCGAGCCGGGCGACACCGTGGTCGTCGAGGACCCGACCTACCGGGGCGCCCTGGAGGCGCTGCGCGCCCGGGGCGCACGCCTGGTGCCGCTGCCCGCGTACGGCTCCCGCTCCGGCGCGGCCCGCGCCACCGACGTGCACGACGACGGGCCCGCCGCCCTGGCCCGGCTGACCGGCCGGATCCGCCCGCGCCTGGTGTACCTCCAGCCGGCCGTGCACAACCCGACCGGGCGCGCCATGAGCGGGCCGACCCGACGGGCCTGGGCCGCCGTCCTGGCCGAGCGCGGCCTGTACACCGTCGAGGACAACGCGTACGCGGAGCTGTCCCTGTCCGAGGACGGCGCGCCGCCCCCGCTCGCCGCACAGCTGCCGGACGGCACGACCGCGACCATCGGCACCCTCTCCAAGCTCTACTGGGGCGGCCTGCGGCTGGGCTGGATCCGCGCCTCCCGCCCGGTCATCCACCGCCTGGCCGAGCTCCGCAAGTCCGTCGACCTCTCCTGTCCGGTGGTGGAGCAGCTGCTCGCGGTGCGACTGCTCCAGGGGCTGCCGGAGGCGCGGGCCCGGCGCCGCGCGCAGCTGCGTGAGCGCCTCGCCGCGGCCGAGCGGCTGCTCACCGCGCAGGCGCCGCACTGGCGTTGGGAGCGGCCGGCCGGCGGCTCCGCGCTGTGGGTCGAGCTCCCCGGCACCGACGCCGAGGCCACCGCCCAACTGGCCCGCCGGGCCGGGGTGCTGGTGGTGCCCGGGCCCGCCTTCTCCGCCGTCGACGGCTTCCGCAGCCGCCTGCGGCTGCCGTTCGCCGCCCGGCAGGACCAGCACGACCCGCACGACCAGTACGACCGGTTGGCCGCCGCCCTGCCCGTCCTCCTGCACAGCGCCGACCGCGCCGGCCCGGTCCGCTGAGCCGCCGTACCCGCGGAACCGCCCGACCCGCCGACCAACGCCCCCGGCTCAGCGGCGGAGGGCCTGGCGGGTGCGGCGGGCGAGGCGGTGGGCGCGTTGGACGGCGACGAAGGCGGGCATGGAGTCGGCCTGGGTGAGCCGGTACTTGAGGCGGAGCTGGGGGCTGAGGCCGGCCTGGGCCTCGGGGCCGATGGCCCGGAGGAGCCGGGCGACGTGCTGCTGGTAGGCGGCGCGGTAGGCGCGGTCGCCGTCCGGGACGGTCCAGAAGAACATCGGGATCTCCTCGACCAGGCAGTTGCGGTCGTAGGCGCGCAGGTGCTCGGCGAAGGCGGGTTCGGGGCGGGCGAGCAGCCATTCGCGGACGAGTTCCATCGAGCGGACCCGGTCGACGACACCGCGCGGGTCGGTCTTCTTCTGGGTGATGGAGAGGTCGCCGTCCTCGCGCACCCGCCAGTGGTAGACCGGGTCGGCGAGCACGTCGACGCGTGCGGCGAGGAAGTGGTGGGGCACGCTGACCGGGGCGTCCTCGTACAGGATGCCCTCGGGGTACGTCAGGCCGGCGCCGTCGAAGAAGGAGCGCCGGTAGACCTTGTTCCAGGCGGTGCGGTCGGTGACGAGGGCGGGGGTCTCGCCGATGTGGGTGCGCAGCCGGGTCTCGTGGAACGGGCGGCGGTGGGCGTGCGAGGGGCTGAGGCCGGAGGTGCGCAACCGCAGGGCGTTGCCGGCGGCGAAGTCGGAGCCGGTCCCGTCGAGGGTGCTGATCATCAGCTGGTAGGCCTGCGGCGGCACGACGTCGTCGCTGTCGACGAAGGCCAGGTACTCGGTGCCGGGGGTGAGGTGGCGCCAGCCGGTGTTGCGGGCGGCGCCGAGGCCCTGGTTCCGCTGCCGGACCAGTCGGAAGCGCCCGTCCCGCTCGGTGTACTCCTCGGCGATGACGGGGCCGTCGTCGGTCGAGCCGTCGTCGACCAGGACGCACTCGAAGTCCTCGAACGTCTGGGCCGCGATCGAGTCCAGGCACTCCCCGAGGTAGCGCTCGACGTTGTAGATCGGGACGACGAGGGAGAGACGCGGGGCCATCGCACGGCCTTTCGCTCAGGACACGAGCGGACGGGCCGGGCGGCCGTCGACCGCCGGTCACCGACAGTGGCCCGAGCATACGGACCGTATGCGGCCCGCGGGCGAACGCCGGGTTGAATCGAGCGAGCGGAACGGTGCAATCACCGGTCCGCCGGGGCGTCGGCCGCGCCCGGCGTCAACCCGCCCGCGCGGGACGCCCCTTGGGGCGCAAGGGGAGGGCCCCGGACCGCCCGACCGGTCCGGGGCCCTCCGTCACCCGAACCGGGTCAGGCGCTCTTGACGGCCGCGAAGCGGTCCGAGACGTCCTGCCAGTTGACGACGTCCCACAGGCGGGTGACGTAGTCCGGGCGGACGTTGCGGTACTGCAGGTAGTAGGCGTGCTCCCAGGCGTCGAAGGCCAGCAGCGGGGTGGTGCCCTGGCCGACGTTGCCGTGGTGGTCGTAGACCTGCTCGACGATCAGGCGCTGGCCGAGCGGCTCCCAGGACAGGATGCCCCAGCCGGAGCCCTGCACGCCGGTGGTGGCGGTGGTGAGCTGCTTCTTGAAGGCGTCGAAGCTGCCGAAGTGCTCGGTGATGGCGTCGGCCAGCTCGCCCTCGGGGCGGTCGCCGCCCTCGGGCGAGAGGTTCTGCCAGAACAGCGAGTGCAGCACGTGGCCCGACAGGTGGAACGCGAAGGTCTTCTGCAGGCCGACCAGGCCGCCGAACTGCTCCTTGTCGCGGGCCTCGGCCAGCTGGTCCAGGGTGTCGTTGGCGCCCTTGACGTACGCGGCGTGGTGCTTGGAGTGGTGCAGCTCCAGGATCTCGGCCGACATCGCCCGCTCCAGCGCGGAGTAGTCGTACGGCAGGTCGGGAAGCGTGTAGGTGCCCATCAGGACACGGCCCCTTTCGGCGGGTTGAACGGTGGTGATCGTGCCGGGACAACACTATTGCGTATCAGTTGCAAGAACGAAGCATGGGCTCCTGCTTATTCCCGCACGTCCCGTCGGGCACAATGACCGCCGCTGACCACCCGTCCGGCCCAGCCGACTCGCCCCGCACGCCCGACCCGTCCGGCCTGCCCGGCCCGTACGCCCCGTCACCCCGGCGGCCCGTCACTCCGCCGCACCGGCGCCCCTCCGGCAACGTTTCGGTCTCGTAGACCGGCAATCCGTTCCCGGGGCTTCCCTCCGTGTTCGCCGTTGTGCCATTTTACATGTCACACAGCAAGGCCCGTGCGCCCCACGCAGCGCGGCCACCCCCACCCTCAACGGCCCCGGAGGCCCCCACAGATGCGTCCCTCCTCGATAGCGAAGGACGGCGCGCGCAGACTCCCTGCGCTCGGCACCGCCCTCCTCCTCTCGCTCGGCCTGTTCGCACCCGCGGCGCAGGCCGCCGCCCCCGCGGCCGCCCCGGCCGGTCAGCCCGCCACCTCGGCCGGCCAGACCGCCGCACCGCGCACGATCCCGGTGCCCAAGTCCCCCGACACCCCCAAGGACGCCCGTCCGCTGGTCTCGGACCCGCAGGCCAAGGCCACCGCCCCGACGGCGGGCAGCACCGTCGGCGCCGCCAGGTCGGCACGGGCGCTCACCGCCGCCGCCTGCGACGTCTCCGCCTTCACCGGCAAGTCCGGTGCCGCGCTGGTCCAGCAGGTCAAGGGGGCCGGGCTCGACTGCGTCAACACCCTGTTCACGCTGACCGGCAACGACGCCAAGGGTGCCTTCAACGAGGCCCAGATGGTGACCGTCGCCAACGCCCTGCGCGACACCGCCGCCACCTACCCCGGCGACAACTCCACCTCCGCCGGGCAGCTGGTGCTCTTCCTGCGGGCCGGCTACTACGTGCAGTGGTACAACAAGGACGTCGTGGGCCCGTACGGCACCGGCCTCCAGACCGCCATCCGCGGTGCGCTGGACGCCTTCTACGCCGCCCCGCACAGCAAGGACGCCACCGACGCCAACGGTGCCACCCTCGCCGAGGCCGTCACCCTGATCGACAGCGCCCAGGAGAACGCCCGCTACACCGGCGTCGTCAAGCGGCTGCTGAACGACTACACCGGCAGCTGGCCCGCCACGATGGCCACCGCCGTGGCCAACACCGAGACCGTCATCGAGCGCGGCTTCGACCTGCCGGAGTTCGTCTCCGCCCTCCAGGCCGACCCGACCTTCGCGACCACCGTGTCGTCCTTCGTCACCCGCAACAGCGGCCAGCTCAACGGCGGCGACACCGTCACCAAGATCGGCATCCAGCTCGGCAACCTGGTCGCCAACGACGCGCTGCGCGCCCAGGGCCGGCCGATCGTCAAGGACCTGATCAACCGCTACCCGCTGGTCGGCAACACCGGTCCGCTCACCATGAACCTGCTCTGGTTCACGGAGAAGAAGGACGCCGGCAACTGCTCCTACTACGGCACCTGTGACGTCCCGGCCAAGCTCGTGCCGCTGGTGCTCACCGTCGACCACACCTGCAACGCCAACCTGCGCATCCGCGCCCAGGACATGACCGCGCAGCAGCTCGCCGACACCTGCACCAGCCTGGTCAACCAGGACGCGTTCTTCCACAAGGTGGTCAAGGACAACGGCCCGGTCCCGAACGACAACAACACCAACCTCGAGGTCGTCGTCTTCGACGACTACTACAACTACAGCCTGTACGCCTGGGAGATGTACAAGATCGACGTCGACAACGGCGGCATGTACGAGGAGGGCAACCCGGCCACGGTCGGCAACCAGGCCCGCTTCATCGCCCACGAGGCCTCCTGGCTGCGCCCCCAGTTCCAGATCTGGAACCTCAACCACGAGTACACCCACTACCTCGACGGCCGCTACGACATGTACGGCGACTTCGAGGCCGGCATGACCACCCCGACCATCTGGTGGGTCGAGGGCCTCGCCGAGTACGTCTCCTACAGCTACCGCGGCGCCCACTACGACGACGCGGTCGCCCAGGCCGGCAAGGGCACCTACGCGCTGAGCACCCTGTTCGACACCACCTACGACAACGCGGACTCCACCCGGATCTACAACTGGGGCTACCTGGCCGTCCGCTACATGCTCCAGTCGCACCCGCAGGACGTCGACGCGCTGCTCGCCAAGTACCGCGCCGGTGACTGGAACGGCGCCCGCACCCTGCTGAAGACCACCATCGGCACCGCGTACGACGCCGACTTCGCCACCTGGCTCAAGGCCTGCGCCGCCGACAACTGCGGCTCGCTGCCCACCACCGAGCAGCCCAAGGCCCCGCTCTGCACCGCCACCGACGCCCGGCAGTACGACAAGAACTGCCGCCGCGACAACGTCGCCGCCACCACCGGGAACTACAGCTACAGCTTCCTGAACCTGCCGGCCGGCGTGAAGCAGCTGACCATCACCACCAGCGGGGGCACCGGCAACGCCGACCTCTACTACAACGCCGGCTCCTGGGCCACCACCGGCTCCGCCACGGCCAAGTCCGCCACCGGCGGCAACGGTGAGACCCTGACCATCACCAACCCGCCGGCCGGCTACGTCTTCTTCAGCCTCTACGCCCAGCAGGGCTTCGGCGGCGTCACGGTCACCACGACCTACAACTGACACCGACGCCCCACGACCGACCGACTGCCGCAGGCAGCAGGGCCCCGCGACTTCGCGGGGCCCTTTCGCTTTCCCGTTCCGACCCCCCCGCCCGGGGATATCCAGGGGTTATAACGATTCGGCCATCGAATAGGCCGTCAACGGCCCGTAAGAGATCGCATATTCCTCTGCCGAGGGGGTGTCCGGGCGGCGAAGTTTCGGTTAGTGTCCATGAACAGATCAACCGGTTCGGCCTCCGGCAACGGAATGCCGAATATCTCTGACGGCTCGGGTGCGGCATTCTCGCCACACCCGCCAATCCCCGGAATGGAGAGTTAGTCATGAAGATGGTCAAGGCGCTCGTCAAGAAGTTCAAGAAGAACGACGACCTCGCGAACCACGCGTGGGTGCTGCACGTTATCTAACGTGTCCAGCCGCTGGCGGGGGCCGGGTCGGCCGTGCCCCCGCCGGCGCCACGGCGCGTCCGGGATTCCTCCGCGCGCCACGCCGAACACACTGACCTGCCATTTCGCATTGGAGGCCGGATTCCCGTGGAAGAAATGGCGACGGCAACCGCGCGCAGCCGTTCCCTCGTGTTCGCCCCGAGGATTCAGGAGCTGCTGGCCAGGGACGAGAAGGTGTTCCGGATCGACCCGTCGAAGGTCGGCGTCTCGGACTCCCGGCTGATGGCCGAAATCGTCGCGGCCCGCCCCGTCCTTTCCACCGAGCGATCGGTCTACAAGCCCGCCGCCGGCTCCGACATCCCCCACGACAGCGCGACGCGCACCATCCGCGCACTGGGGCAGGACGCCATGGCGGGCATCCGCAAGCCGCCGCCCCCGGCGCGCGGCATGGCCGGCTCCTGGCCCTACGCGGGCACCTCCTACCTGCGCCGCTGGCTGTTCTCCGACGACCCGCTGCCGGTCTCCCTGCTGTCGAAGCGCGGCATCACCCGCTCCGACACCCTCTCCCGGCTCGTCGACCGCGCCGTCACCGCCTGGCCCGGCTCGGCCGACCAGGACGGGGGCACCGAACTGGCCGGACTGATCCGCGGCGCCGACGAGACGCTGGAACGCAAGCAGGCCATCGCGATGTACCGGCGGGCGACGGCCACCCTCTGCGACGGCGTGGCCGCCCTGGCCGGCAACGCCCTGTGGCTCATGGGCCCGGAACGGGACCGGCCGGAGCACCGCGCCGAGCTCACCGACGTCCTCTGGGAGACCCTGCGCCTGCTCCCGCCCGCCTGGATGCTCTACCGCAACGGCGGCGCGGCGTACACCGAACTCCACCCCGAGATCCGGCCCGAGGACGACGTCGCGCTCTTCCCGCTGCTGATGCACCGCCACCCCGACTACTGGTCCGACCCGCTGGACTTCCGCCCCGAGCGCTGGGACGGCGTCGCGGACCCGGAGAAGACACCCGGGTTCATGCCCTTCGGCTTCGACGGCGCCCGCTGCTGGGCCAAGCACCTGATCGTGCCGCTGGCCGAGCAGCTGCTGACCGCGGCCCTGGACAACCGGCTGGTCGTCCACAGCCCGCGGCAGGACGCGCAGGTGCCGCTGCGCTCCCTGCTCGCCGTACGGTTCGAGGCGCGGGTCCGGGCCTGACGCCCCGGCGCCGCCTCCGGAACACCCCCGCCGCCCCGGAAGACCCCTGACACCACGGGACACACCATGGAATCGCCCACACTGGCCGACTGGGTCGGCGACGTCGACGGCTTCACCGGCCGCCAGTGGCAGCGCGAGCCCGCGCTCTTCCCCCGGAAGGCCCCGGAGGCGCCCGCCTCGCCCGCTGCGCCCGCCTCGCCCTTCGACCTCGACGAACTCGACGCCGCCTTCGACGGCGGGCTGCTGCGCACGCCCTACCTGGAGATGGTCCGCTCCGACAAGGTGACCATCCCGCCGGAGGCCTTCACCACCTCGCGCACCGTCAACGGCACGGCGCACCACGGCTTCGCGGACCGCGCGAAGGTGCTCGCCCAGCTGCGCCGCGGGGCGACCCTGCTGCTGCGCTGCGTCGACCAGTGGCACCGCCCGACCGGCGAACTGGTGGCCCGACTGTCCGAGGAGCTCGACCGGCGGGTGGAGGCCTTCTTCTTCGTCACCCCGGCCGGCGCCCAGGGCCTCGCCGTGCACCGCGACGACGCCGACGTGTTCGTCCTCCAGGCCGCCGGACGCAAGACCTGGTACGTCCACGACGCGCCGACGACGGCGGACTGGCGGCTCGGCGAACTCCCCGAGGACGAGCGCTCCCCGCTGCGCCTGCACGGCGTCCTGGAACCCGGCGGCGTGCTCTACATCCCGCGCGGCTTCGCCCACCGGGCGGTCGGCGCCGGGGGCCTGTCCGCCCACCTGTCGCTGACCGTCCGCGACCTCTCCGTCCAGGACCTGCGCACCGCCCTGGAAGGGCAGTTGGCCGAAGGCCTCGGCCTGCCCGCCCGCCCGCTCGGCGAGCCAGCGATCACCGACGCCTGCGCCGCCCTGCTCGCCCACGCCCGGACGAGGCTCGACGCGCTCGGACCGGAGGACCTCCTGCGCGCCGCCCGCGCCGCCCGGACCGGCACCCCCCACGCCCCGGCAGCCCCGGCCGAACCCGCGGAAACCCTCACCGAGGCCGCCCGCACCTGGGAGTCCGCCACCCCCGCCGACGGCCGCTCCGGGCTCGCCTCCGTCGGCCGCACCTGGCGCCGCCTGCGCGGAGCGGCCGGGTAGCCTGCGGCGACGGCAGCGACAGCCCGGTGCGAGGAATCCGCCTCGATGATCTGATCGACCGACAGGATGCCTCGGACTGACTGACGTTCGACCAGCGAAGCCGCCCCGACTCGACGACCCTCTCCGTTCCGGGCAGCGCTGGGGCAGACTGCTCACCATGCGATCAGAAGATCAGAGGGACGTCCTGCCCAAGCCCGTCCTGCCGGACGTCGCCGCCGCCCGCGCGATCGGTCCCGAGGCCGCGGTGGAGGCCCGCTGGGAGGGGATCGTCCTGTCCTGGGAATGGCTCCAGCAGGACATCGGGCACGGCCCCGGCAGCTGCCACGACGGCCTGGTGCGGCTGCTGAAGGCCGCCCGCGCCGAGCCACGGCTGGGCCGGCTCTTCCCCTGGACCAGCCACCACGACCTGCACTTCAGCCTGTCGACCTCGGCCCCGTGGACCGCCGCGGGCGTACCGTTCGCCGTTCCGCTGGACGGCGGCGGCTACCAGGTCCGCGGCCAGGGCGGCGCCGGGGTGCTCGGCACGCCCGCCACCCCGGAGGAGGCCGTCGCCCTGCTCGTCGAACACCTCCCGCCGGACCTCGGGCCGGTGTTCAACCACCCGGCGGACGAACCGCGCTGAGGCCGCCGGGGTGGCAGCGCCCCGCACCGGGGGTCACGATGGAAGCCCGGCCACCTCCGGCCCCGGCCCGATCGGAGCGCGATGAGCGACCAGCACAACGTCGTCCTGCTGACCTTCCCCGACGCCGCCGCCTGGCGCCCGGCCTTCGACGAGGCGCAGCACCTGCCGGGCCTGCGGATGGTGGCGGCGATGGAGCGCAGCGCCGACGGGCTGCTGGAGGTCGCGGACACCTTCACCCGGGGCGCGGGGGTGGCGACCGTCGGCTCGGGTGTGCTGGGCGGCCTGATCGGGCTGCTCGGCGGGCCGGTCGGCGTGCTGCTGGGCTTCGCGGCCGGCGCGGCGCTCGGCAACGCGGCCGAGGAGCACCAGGCGAGCGAGGGCGGCGCCGGGCTGATCATGCTCTCGCCCCGGGTGCCGGACGGCGGGGCGCTGCTCGCCGTGGAGCTCCGGGAGTCCTCGCCCGCCCCGGCGGACGAGCTGGCCGCCCGGCACGGGGCCTCGGTCGAGCGGATCGACGCGCGCGAGTTCGCCGAGCGGGTCCGGGCGGCCGAGCAGAAGGCGGACGACGCGGGGGCCTCCTGAGCCGCGGGGGCCGTACGGGACCGGGCGTCCGGTTCCGTACGGCCCCCGCCGTCACTCCGCCCGTAGCGCGTCCACGGTGCGTGCCCGCGCCGCCCGTACGGCCGGGAGCAGCGCGCCGAGCAGGGCGATCGGCACCCCGCCGAGGCCGAGCAGGACCAGCGCCGGGGTGCCGAAGACGTCCAGCGCGGCGGGCGGGAAGTTCAGCCCGGCGCTGCGGCCCATCGCGGGCACCGTCAGGCCGTGCAGCAGCAGCCCCACCGGCAGGCCGATCGCGCCGCCGACGGCACCGGTCAGCAGGACCGAGGCGAGGACGACGCCCACGGTCTGGGCCGGGGTCATGCCGAGCGCCTTGGCGACGCCGGTGTCCCGGGTGCGCTCGCGGATCTCCAGGACGACGGTGTTGAACACCCCGAGCCCCGCGACCACGAGCAGCAGCAGGGTGAGCGTGGCGGTGAGCGAGTTCAGGGCGGCGATCGAGCCGCTGGAGCCGTGCGGCCCGCCGGTGTCGGCGGTCATGTGTGCCGGGGCGAGCGCGGCGGTGAGGGCGGCGGCGTAACCGGCGCGGTCGGTGCCCGGCTTCAGCTTGACGAACCAGAAGTCGGGGGTCGGGGCCGTGCCGGGCGGGTAGCTGCCGGCGTCAGTGAGCAGTTCGTTGGTCTGCACGTGCGGGTCGAAGACCTCGCCGACGATCCGGACGGTGACGGCCCGGCCGTGGGTCGTGAAGGTCACCTGGTCTCCGAGGTTGACGGAGGCCTCGGTCAGGAAGGTGGACGGGGCGACGGCCTCGCCCGGGCCCCGGTACCAGCGGCCGCTGACCATCTTGTAGCCCGCCCGGGAGGAGTCGCCGTCGAAGGCGGTCACCGTGGTGGCGCCGGCCACCCCGGGGACGGTGACGTCCTCGGTGCCGTTGCCGAGGTACCCGGCGGTGCCCGGCTGGGCGTCCAGTGCGGCGGTGACCACGGCCCGGTCGGCCGGGACGGGCCCGGCCGGCGCCGTTCCGGGCGGGCCGTCCGGCCGGACCGGGTGCACCGCGACGTCCCCCGCGTCGCGGGTCTTCGCCTCCTGCACCCAGCTCATCGTCCCGCCCATGCCCACCGCGAAGACGGCCGCCGCCGTGCCGAACAGCACCGCCGCGAGCATTCCGGCCGCGCGGGCCGGGCGGGCGAAGGGCTGGGCGAGGCCGAGGCTGAGCGGCCGGGGCAGCGGCAGCCGGGCGGCCAGCGCGGCGGCGCGGGCGGCCAGGACGTCCCGCCGGGTGCCGCCCGCGGTCCGGCCGACGGCGAGCGCGTCCACCGTGCGCAGCCGGCCGGCCCGGGCGGCGGCGGCCCAGGCGACCAGCGCGACGGCGGCCAGGGTGCCGCCGGCCACCGCGACGTCCACCCAGGGGGCGAGGCCGGAGGTGTCGGTGCCGTACAGCGAGCCGGTGGTGGCGAGCACCGGGACGGTCAGCGCGTTGCCCACGACGACCCCGAGCAGGGTGCCGGCGGCGGCCGGGACCAGCGCCTGGGCGACGTACGCCCGCACCACCTGGGCGGGGGTGCAGCCGAGCGCCTTGAGCACGCCGATCCGGCGGGTGGCGGTGCCGACCGCGCCGGCCACCACATTGCCCGCGACCAGCACGGACATCGCCATGCCGAGCAGGCCGAAGGCGACCATGAAGGGCAGGAACAGCGCGGTGTTGCGGTCCGAGCCCTGTTTGGCGGTGAGCCAGGACTGGGCGCCGGTGAGCGCCCCGGCGGGGGCGGCGGCGGTGACGGCGGCCCGGTCGGCGGCCATGGCGTCGGCGCTGCCGGCGTCGCTGAAGCGGTAGAGCATCTGGTAGCCGGGGGTGCTGCCGGGCGCGGTGAGGGCGGTGACGGTCTCCGGGGTCACCCAGGCGTCGGCGGTACGGCTGACGGAGCGGGCGAGGCCGACGACCTTGAGGGTCGGCGCCCCCGGCAGGCCGGGCACCCGCAGGCTGCCGCCCAGGCCCCTCGGCTGGTCGTGGTATCCGGCGTCGATTACCACCTCGCCCGGCCGCTGCGGCCAACTCCCTTGGACCAGGGTGACGTTGTCGACGCCGACGGCGGCCGAGCCACGCCCGGCGACGGTCATCGGCCCCATCGTCACCCCGGGCGGCATGCCCAGGCCGGGGCCCGGCTCGGGGTCGACGGTGACGGTGCGGTACGGCCCGGCCGCGGCCGCCACCCCGGGGGCGTGCGCGGTGGCGGCGAGCTGGTCGGCGCTCGCCCTGGCGCCGTCGAAGCGCGCGGTGAGGTGGGCGCCGCGCTGGTGGTCGAAGGCCTGGTCGAAGGGGTCCTGGGAGGCGACCAGCAGCGAGCCGCCGAGGACGGAGCAGGTGGTGGCCACCAGGGCGGCCAGCCCGACCGCGACGGACTGCGTCCGGCGCCTGCGCACACCGGCCCGGACGACCCTGCCGAGCGCGCTCATGCCGTCACCGCCGGGCCCGGAGCCGTACCCGAAGTCGAAGCCCCGGCCGCAGCCGAAGCCACGTCCAGCCCCGAAGTCGACCCCGGACCCGAGTCCGCCTCGACCCGGCCGTCCCGCATCCGCACGGTGCGGGTGGCGCAGTCCACGGCCAGGGTCAGGTCGTGGGTGACGAGCAGGACGGTCTGCCCGTCCTCGTGCAGTTCCCGGAACAGCTCCTTGACGTCCTCGCCCGAGGCCGAGTCCAGCGCCCCGGTCGGCTCGTCCGCCAGCAGCAGTGTCGGCCGGTTCATCAACGCCCTTGCCACCGCGACGCGTTGGCGCTCACCTCCGGAGAGCCGGCCCGGGTGGGCGCGGGCATGCCGGTCGATGCCGAGGCTCTCCAGCAGTTCGGCGGCCCGACGCCGGGCCTCGGCACGCGGGACGCCGGCCAGTTCGCCGGCCAGCACCACGTTGTCGGCCACGGTGAGGTCGTCCAGCAGGTTGAAGAACTGGAACACCATGCCGATCGTGCCGCGCCGGTAGCGGGCCGAGGCCGCCTCGCCCAGCCGGTCCACCCGCACCCCGGCCACGGTGACCGTCCCGGCGCTCGGCCGGTCCAGTCCGGCGACCAGGTTCAGCAGGGTGGACTTCCCGCTGCCGGACGGGCCGAGCACGGCCACCGACTCCCCCGCCCGCACGCTCAGCGTGACCCCGTCCAGGGCCGCCCGGGCGCCCTCGTAGTGACGGCTCACCCCGTTCAGTTCGATCACCGGATCGCCGCTCATGTCCCCGCTCCTCGTCGTTGCCCGCCTGGTGACGAGGACGAAGGTACGAACGGGCGGCCCGCGCCCGCGTCAGCCGTCCGCCGCACCATCGCTACCGCGTCCGGCGGACCCGGGCGCGACGTCATCCTTCCGACGTAGTCGCCGGGTGTACCCGTCGCCCGCCACCCGCGGGGCTGTCCCCCGGCGCCCGCGGCCCCCACAATGTCCCGGTGATCAACCATCCGACGGTGCGGCGGCTGCGCGCGGCGGTCCGGCTGGCCGGCGGCCCGGGCATACCGCCGCCGCCCCGGCCGACCCGGCGCGGCCTGGCCTTCGACCTGGCCCTGGCCCTCTTCCTCGCGCTCACCGGCGGGCGCTACGCGACCATCGCGCAGAACCCCGGCCATCCGGACCGGCACGGCCTGTTACTGCTGCTGGTGCCGCTCGTCCCGCTGCCGCTGGTGCTGCGCCGGCGCCACCCGCTGGCGGTGCTCTGGGTGGTCCTGCCCGCCGCGCTGCTGGTCCGGCACGAGTCGGAGGACATCGCGTACGCGGCGGGCGTGGCGGTGATCGTCGCCGCGTACAGCGCCGCCGCGTACGGGCGCCGAGCGACGGCCCTGCTGCTGAGCCTGCCGGCCGCGACCGCCGCCCTCGTGGTGCTCTTCGCCGCGGCCAAGCTGCCGCACTTCCCCAACGGGGTGATGGCCGTCCTGGTCCTGGTGCCGGTGTTCGCGGTCGCCTACGAACTGCGGATGTGGCGCCGCCGGGTGGACGAGGGGCGGGAGCGGCTCTCCGCCCTGGAGCGCGGGCAGCTGGCCGCGCTGGAGCGCGCGGTGGAGCTCGAACGGGCCCGGATCGCCCGGGAGTTGCACGACGTCGTCACCCACAACGTGAGCATGATGACGATCCAGGCCGGGGCGGCCCGCAAGATCCTGGACACCGCCCCGGACAAGGCCCGCGAGGCGATGGCCGCGGTGGAGTCCGGCGGGCGCGCGGCGATGACCGAACTGCGGCACGTGATGGGCCTGTTGACCATCGACTCGGAGAGCGCCGGCGACCCGGCCGCCGGGGCCGACCTCAGCCCGCAGCCGGGCCTCGGCCGCCTGGAGGCGCTGGTCCACGGCGTCCGGCAGGCCGGGCTGCCGGTCGAGCTGACCGTCCGCGGCGAGCGCCGGCCCGTCCCGCCCGGGGTCGAGCTGGCCGCCTACCGGGTGGTCCAGGAGGCGCTCACCAACACCGTCAAGCACGCGTCCGGCGCCGACGCCGCGGTGACCGTCGAGTACGCCCCCGAGCGGCTGCTGGTCGAGGTCACCGACACCGGCGGCCGCCCCACCGGCGCCGCCGCCACCGGCAACGGACGCGGCCTGCTCGGCCTGCGCGAACGCCTCGCCGTCTACGGCGGCACCCTGCACACCGGCCCCCGGCCGCGCGGCGGCTACCGCGTCAAGGCCCTTGTCCCCCTGGAGAGTTCATGAACGAGCAGCCGCTGCGGGTGGTGGTCGCCGACGACCAGGCCCTGGTCCGCACCGGGTTCCGGCTGATCCTGGAGTCGGAGGGCATCGACGTGGTGGCCGAGGCCGAGGACGGCGAACAGGCCGTCGCCGCCGTCCGGCGCACCAGGCCGGACGTGGTGCTGCTGGACATCCGGATGCCCGGCCTGGACGGGCTGGAGGCCGCCCGCCGGATCCTGGCGGACGGGGCGCGGCAGCCGCCCCGGATCATCATGCTGACCACCTTCGACCTCGACCACTACGTCTACGCGGCGATGGCCGCCGGGGCCAGCGGCTTCCTGCTGAAGGACGTCACCCCGGAGCACCTGGCGGCCGCCGTCCGGCTGGTCCGCACCGGGGACGCACTGCTCGCCCCGGCGATCACCCGCCGCCTGGTCGAGCGCTTCGCCCGCCCGGACGACCCGGGCGCCGCCGCCGTCGCCCCGCACCGGGAGCTGGGCACGCTCACCCCGCGCGAGCTGGAGGTGATGGCGCTGCTCGCCCGCGGCCTCAGCAACGCCGAACTCGCCGCCCGGCTGGGGCTGTCCGAGGCGACGGTGAAGACGCACGTGGCCCGGATCCTCGGCAAGCTGGGCCTGCGGGACCGGGCCCAGGTGGTGGTCGCGGCGTACGAGACCGGGCTGGTCAGCGTCGGGTCCGCGGCCGAGGGGCGGTAACGCGTGGCGGGATCCCGGGGGTTGACGCCCCCGGGCTCCCGCCGTGCCGGCCGCGTCAGCCGCGGGTGCGGATCACGCCAGGTCGAAGCGGTCCGCGTTCATGACCTTGGCCCAGGCCGCGACGAAGTCCTCGACGAACTTCTCCTTGGCGTCGTCGCTCGCGTACACCTCGGCGACGGCCCGCAGTTCGGCGTTCGAGCCGAAGACCAGGTCGGCGCGGGTGCCGGTCCACTTCACCCGGCCCGACTCGTCCCGGCCCTCGAAGGTGTGCGCGTCCTCCGAGGTGGCCTTCCAACTGGTGCCCAGGTCCAGCAGGTTGACGAAGTAGTCGTTCGTCAGCACGCCCGGCGTCCCGGTGAGCACCCCGTGCGCGGACCCGCCGTGGTTGGCGCCCAGCACGCGCAGGCCGCCGACCAGCACGGTCAGCTCGGGGGCGCTGACGCCCAGCAGGTTGGCCTTGTCGAGCAGCAGGTACTCGGCCGGCAGCCGGTTGCCCTTGCCGACCCAGTTGCGGAAGCCGTCCGCCTTGGGCTCCAGCGCGGCGAAGGACTCGGTGTCGGTCAGCTCCTGCGGCGCGTCCACCCGGCCGGGCTCGAACGGCACCTCGACGGCCAGGCCGGCCGCCTTCGCGGCCTGCTCGACGCCGACGCCGCCGGCCAGCACCACCAGGTCCGCGAGCGAGACCTGCTTCCCGCCGGCCTGCGCGTTGAACTCCCGCTGGACGCCCTCCAGGGCGCGCAGCACCGTGGCCAGCCGGTCGGGCTCGTTGACCTCCCAGCCGATCTGCGGCTGGAGCCGGATGCGGCCGCCGTTGGCGCCGCCGCGCTTGTCGCTGGAGCGGAACGAGGAGGCGGCCGCCCAGGCGGTGGAGACCAGCTCGGACACCGACAGGCCGGTGGCGGTGATCCGCCGCTTGAGGTCGGCGACGTCGGCCGCGCCGATCCGCTGGTAGGTGACCTCCGGCAGCGGGTCCTGCCAGAGCAGGTGCTCGGCGGGGACCTCCGGGCCGAGGTAGCGGACGACCGGGCCCATGTCGCGGTGGGTCAGCTTGTACCAGGCGCGGGCGAAGGCGTCGGCGAACTCCTCCGGGTTCTCCAGGAAGCGCCGGGAGATCGGCTCGTAGACCGGGTCGAAGCGCAGCGAGAGGTCGGTGGTGAGCATGTTCGGGGCGTGCCGCTTGCCCGGGACGTGTGCGTCCGGCACGGTGCCCTCGCCGCCGCCGTCCTTGGGCTTGTACTGCCAGGCGCCGGCCGGGCTCTTGGTGAGCTCCCACTCGTAGCCGAACAGCGTCTCGAAGAAGCTGTTGTCCCAGGTGATCGGGGTGGCCGTCCAGGTGACCTCCAGACCGCTGGTGATCGCGTCGGCGCCCACGCCGGTGCGGAAGCTGCTCTTCCAGCCGAGGCCCTGCTGCTCCATGGGGGCGGCCTCGGGGTCCGGGCCGACGTTGTCGGCCGGGCCGGCGCCGTGGGTCTTGCCGAAGGTGTGGCCGCCGGCGATCAGCGCGACGGTCTCCTCATCGTTCATCGCCATCCGGTAGAAGGTCTCGCGGATGTCGCGGGCGGCGGCGAGCGGGTCGGGGTTGCCGTTGGGGCCCTCGGGGTTGACGTAGATCAGGCCCATCTGGACGGCGGCCAGCGGGTTCTCCAGCTGGCGGTCGCCGGTGTAGCGCTCGTCGCCGAGCCAGGTGGTCTCGGGGCCCCAGTAGACGTCCTCGTCCGGCTCCCACTCGTCGACCCGGCCGCCGCCGAAGCCGAAGGTCCGGAAGCCCATGCCCTCCAGGGCCACGTTGCCGGACAGGATGATCAGGTCGGCCCAGGACAGGGCGCGCCCGTACTTCTTCTTCACCGGCCACAGCAGGCGGCGGGCCTTGTCCAGGCTGGCGTTGTCCGGCCAGCTGTTCAGCGGGGCGAAGCGCTGCTGGCCGCCGCCGGCGCCGCCGCGGCCGTCGCTGATCCGGTAGGTGCCGGCGCTGTGCCAGGCCATCCGGATGATGAAGGGGCCGTAGTAGCCGAAGTCGGCCGGCCACCAGTCCCGCGACGTGGTGAGGGCCTCCTGGATGTCCCGCTTGACGGCCGGGAGGTCGAGGGTCTTGAAGGCCTCGGCGTAGTCGAACTCCGCGCCGAGCGGATTGGCCACGGCGGGATTCTTCGCGAGGATCTTCAGATTGAGCCGTTCCGGCCACCACTGGCGGTTCCCGCCGCCCTGGGTGGGGTGCGGCGCGCGCCCGTGGTTCACCGGGCAGCCCTCCGCGTTCGCCTCTACGCCGGTTGCATCGTGGTTGTCAGACATGGGAATCCTTCCCTCACAAGGCGGATCACGGTGTCTTCATCTGCTACCTAGGCACCTACTGCTGCGGTCTGGCCTGGTGCGCCCCGTGGTGTTCCCGCTCGGCACCGCGTACGGCGGTGACGGGAGTCACGTGCTGCTGCTGTCCAGGCTAGCGCCGGAGCCGATCCTACGGTGGACGGAATCCAAGTCAAGAAAGACACCAAGCCCATATCCGATCGGGATCCGGAGGGCACCGGAAGCGCATTGGTAAACTCCGGTCCTCCCCATTACCTGAATAGGTGAACCGATATGAGTGACCTCCTGGAGCGGCTGCGCGGGCGCGGCTGGCGCCTCACCTCCCAGCGGCGTGTCGTGGCCGAGGTCCTGGACGGCGAGCACGTGCACCTGACCGCCGACGAGGTGCACGCCCGGGCCGCCGAGCGCCTCCCGGAGATCTCCCGGGCGACGGTCTACAACACGCTCGGCGAACTGGTCACCCTGGGTGAGGTCGTCGAGGTCGCCACCGACGGGCGCGCCAAGCGCTACGACCCGAACGCGCACCACCCGCACCAGCACCTGATCTGCACGGGCTGCGGCGCCATCCGCGACGTCCACCCGCAGGGCGACCCGCTGGCCGACCTGCCGGCCGAGCAGCGCTTCGGGTTCGTCGTGGCGCAGGCGGAGGTCACCTACCGGGGACTGTGCCCGGACTGCGCGGGCTGACCGCTCCGGCGGCCGGCCGTCCGCCCTGCCCGTACCCGCTGGCCGTACCCGCTGCCCGTACCCGCTGGCCCGCCGTGCAGCGGTCGGGGGCCGGGATCGCTTAGGGTCGACCAATGGCGAAGTACTTCGACGTGCATCCAGAGTCCCCCCAGCCGCGCACCATCGGCTCCGTGGCCGCCGGCCTCCGCTCCGGGGACCTCATCGCGTACCCGACCGACTCCTGTTTCGCCCTGGGCTGCCAGCTGGACAACCGCGACGGCCTCGAACGGATCCGGTCGATCCGGCGCCTCGACGACCGCCACCACTTCACCCTCATGTGCATGGACTTCGCCCAACTGGGCCAGTTCGTCCACATCGACAACAACGTCTTCCGCGCGATCAAGGCCGCGACGCCGGGCAGCTACACCTTCATCCTCCCCGCCACCAAGGAGGTGCCGCGCCGCCTGCTGCACCCGAAGAAGAAGACGGTCGGCGTCAGGATCCCCGACCACGTCGTCACCAGGGCCCTGCTCGCCGAGCTCGGCGAGCCCCTGGTCTCCAGCACCCTGCTCCTCCCCGGCGAGGACGAGCCGATGACCCAGGGCTGGGAGATCAAGGAGCGGCTCGACCACCAACTGGACGCCGTGCTGGACTCCGGCGACTGCGGCACGGTGCCGACGACGGTCGTCGACTTCTCCAGCGGCGAGGCGGAGATCACCCGGCGCGGGGCCGGCGACCCCGAGCGCTTCGAGTGACGCACCGGGCGCACCCGGAGGGCGGTCTCAACCCCACTGGATCCACAGTGACTTGAGCCCGTTCTGGAAGTTGGAGACCAGCCGCCGCGGCGGCCGCCCCGGCACGAGCCCGAGCCCCGGCAGCCGCTCGACCAGGCAGCGCAGCGCCGACCTCAGCTGCAGGCGGGCGAGTTGGGCACCGAGGCAGAAGTGCGGGCCGTACCCGAAGCTCACGTGGTCGTTCGGGCTACGGGTGACGTCGAACCGGTCCGGGTCGGGGAACACCGCCCCGTCCCGGTTCGCGGAGGCGTGGTAGACCACCACCTTGTCGCCCCGCCGGATCGCCCGGCCGCCCAGCTCCACGTCCCGCGTCGTGGTGCGGCGGAAGTCCATGACGGGCGGCCACCAGCGCAGCATCTCCTCGACGGCGGTGGGGACCAACTCCGGTCTCCCGCATAGCAGTTCGTACTGCTCCGGATGGCTCAGCAGGGCGTACAGGCCGCCGGGCAGGCCGTTGCGGACGGTCTCGTTCCCGGCGACGGCGAAGAGGAAGAACATCGTCTCGAACTCCTCGACCGTCAGCCCCGCTTCGAGCGTCCGGGAGAGCAGGCCGCCCGGGGCGGGCCGCCGGGCCAGGCCGTGGGCGTAGGCGAACATGTCCGCCAGGGCGGCGCGGGAACGGGGGTTGACCGGGCGGCCGTCCGGGCAGGTCCGGCTGGTCGGACGGCGGGCGAGCGCGGCACGGCCGAGTTCGGTGAGCGCGGCCGGCTCGGCGGTGCCGGAGTGGGCGTAGTCGGCGTCCTGGTAGCCGATCACCCGGTTCGCCCAGTCCAGCAGCAACCCCCGGTCCTGCTCCGGCACACCCATCACCCGGGCCAGCGTCCACACCGGCAGGTCGGCGGCGAGCCGCACGAAGTCCGCACGACCGGCCGGACGCACCTCCTCCACCAGCTCCCGCACCCGCCCGTCCACCGCCCCGGCCAGCTCCGCCAGGGCGCGCGGGGTGAACGCCCCGGCGACGATCCGGCGCAGCCGGGAGTGGTCGGGCGGGTCCTGGTTGAGCATCATCGCCCGCGCGAACGCCAGGTCCGCCGGGGAGTCGGGGTCACGGATCTGCGTGGCCCCCAGGTGCGAGGAGAACAGCTCGGGACTGCGCAGCACGTGCTTCACGTCCGCGTGCCGCAGCACCGCCCAGTACCCCGGCCCACCCGGCCACCCGCCGACGGGGGGCTCCTCGACCCAGCAGACGGGGGCGAACTCGCGGAGTTCCCGCAGGAGTTCGTACGGCACGCCGTGCGCGTAGGTGTCCGGGAGGAAGAGCTGGTTCACGTGCGCCTGATCGAGGGCCATACCGACGGACGGTACGTCACACCACCGGCGGCCGGAACGGCTTCGGCACGAGGAACGGAAGCGGCTGGTCAGGGCCTTCTATCCCGTGGCACCAGCCGTGTACGCCCCGCTAGACTCCGCCCGCTCGATCACATGTGCGCTTTCCGTGCGCACGACCTGTCCAAGGTGGGGGGAGTAGATGAACGTGCTGCCGATCGGCAGACAAGTACGACGAAAGCGAGGGGGAGGAGGCCGCGCAGCCGCCTCCGGAGCCCTCCTGTTGACCGTCCTGGCCTCGCTGATGGGCCAGGCCGCCCCGGCCCAGGCCGTGGGAGCCGCACCGACGGCCGCCACCGCCTCGCCGCAGGCGGGCGCCCCGGCGGACCCGGGCGTCAAGCCGGACCCGACCTCGACTCCGGCCGCGGCTCCGAACCCGGCCGCGGGCGAGGGCAGCGCAGCCGCCGCCGCACCGGACCGGAAGGCCGACCAGGAGGCCCTCGCCCAGCAGCTGCGGCAGGCCGACCCGAGCGGCCCGTGCCCGGCGGCGCTGCAGCCCAACACCGTGGCGAGCTGCACCGTCGACCAGAGCGGGACCGTCACCTTCGGCATCGACCTGCCACAGCAGAAGGACCTGCTGCTCGTACAGATCGCCGCCGCCCAGGGATCCCTGATCCCGTCCGTGGTCGCCCCCGACGGCACCGCCGTGACCTGCGACGACCCGGTCGGCCCGAGCTGGGGCAGCAGCCAGTCCCTGCGCTGCGCCACCACCCGGGCCGGCACGTACACGCTGAAGGTCGGCACCGTCACCAGCGCGCCGACCGCGCTCGCGCTCTCGTACCTGCCGCTGCGGTCCACCACCGCCTGCCGCACGATCGGCCCCGCCGACCTCACCCTCGGCGCCCCGACCGTGTACCAGGGCGACCTGGCGCTCGGCTCGGCCGGTGACTGCTACCAGGTGAACGGCCTCGCCGCCGGCGACATGCTCCGCACCGGAGCCACCCTCCGGGGCGCCACCACCGTCGTCTACGACGCCACGGGCACCCCGGTCTGCGACAAGTGGGCCTCCTCCGACTGCCGCCTCACCGGCACCGCCCCGTACCGGATCACCGCCCAGCGCTACAACGCCACCGCCCTGACGTACGACTTCTTCGCGGCGCGGCTCTCCCGCCCGGAGGGCTGCACGCTGGTCGAGCCACAGGCGTTCGGCGTCTCCCCGGACCCGACCCCGGTCACCCGCTGCCGCACGCTGCGCGTCCCGGAGTCCGCACAGTACGAGTTCGGGACGGTCCTCCAGGGCGACGGCTCCGTCGCCGGCGGGCTGTACACCGCCGACGGGGCCCCGCAGGGCGGGCTCTGCCCCCAGGGCTCCTGCGAGCTGACGCCCGGTGACTACACCTGGGCCGTCGACCCGTACGCGGTCTCCGTGAGCGCGTTCGGCCTGGCGTTCCACTCCGCCAAGGAGACCCGGGGCTGCGTCGCGGCCAACGACACCGGCCTGACGGCCGGCCCGGCCACCGGTACCTTCGGCGGGCCCGGCCAGCAGCTCTGCCTGACTCTGCCGACCGCCTCCGGAAAGGGCGTCTACCTGATCAACCGGCCGCCCGCCGACGGCACCACGGCCGGCGGGCGGGTCGTCGACGCCTCGGGCGCCAAGCAGTGCGACATCGGCGACACGACCGGCATCTGCCGCCTGACCGGCACCGCCCCGTTCCGCGTGGTGCTGACCGGCACCCCATCCAAGGCATACGCGCTGGTGATCCACCGGACCGAGGAAACCGCTGGCTGCACCGCCTGGCCGCGGACCGGGTTCGACGGCAGCTGGGGCGTCGAGGTCCCGATGCCCCAGGGCTCACAGGAGGCCGTCTGTCTGAGCCTGCCCGCCGACCAGCACTCCACCACCGAGATGATCGACTACGGCAACCTCAAGAACCAGCTGAACGCCGAGATCACGGTCGTGGACGGTACGGGCAGCCCGGCGTGCTCGTTCATCGCCTACGGCAACTCGGCCAAGTCCTGTGCCCTGACCTACGGCGTCCCGTACACCGCGCTGCTGATCCCGATCCGGACCTGGGAGGCCGACAGCTACAAGCTCACCCGGCGCGACGCGTCCCCGAGCGCACAGTGCCTCACCCCGTCCTCGACGACGGTCGGCGGCCCCTCGCTCCGATTCGACCTCACCTCCGCCCTGGACGCCCGGTGCGTCCGCGTCGACGCCGCAGCCGCGGACAAGCTCTGGATCGGCTCGCGGCCGGGCAGGAACGCGTACGGCCCGGGGGTGCTCGCCGCCGTGCTCGACGCCGGAGGGAAGAACGTCTGCACCCAGTGGGGCACCAGCTGCCTGGTCACCGGCACTACCTCGTACACCATGGTCCTGTTCGCGGCCGGCTACAAGGACAAGCCCCTGCACACCAGCGTGGACACCTGGAAGGTCGGCACCGCCGACGGCTGGGCACCGGAGTGCACCGCCCACCCGGTCTCGATCGACGGCTTCCCGCAGCGCAGCGGGGTGTTCACCGAGGACTCGACCGGCTACTGCGCGGTGGTCGACATGAAGCCCTCGCAGTCCTTCAACGTCGCCGGCACCAGCAGCGCCCCCTTCAGCCAGCAGCCCGCCGTCACCCTGCTGAGCGGCACCCACTGGAACCGTGACTACTACGACCACCAGTGCGTCAACTCCAGCGGGTTCAGCGCCCGGTGCCAGACGTTGAGCTCCGCCGACGGCGGCCAGGCCGTCCTGATCGTCACCCCCGGTACCTCGGACCTGCCGGTCGAGTACAGCTTGCAGGGCACCTGCGACTCCTCCTGCCCGCGACCGCAGCCGTGGCCCTTCCTGGCGTCCGTCAGCCCCTCCACCGGGGCCGCCGGGACGAGGGTCCAGGCCGTCATCCGGGGCTCCGGACTGACCCTGGGCAGCAAGGCGAAGCTGGTGGGCAGCGGCGCCTCCGGCACGCAGTTCCTGGAGACGGTCTCGGTGAACGCCGACGGCACCGCGCTCGACGTGCTGCTCGACACCAGGAGCCTGGCGCCGGGTAAGTACAACATCGAACTCGACGGCGTCTACGGGGTCTCGCTCCCCGACGCCTTCACCGTCACCGCCGCCACCACCCCGTCCAAGAGCCGGTTCGTCCCGATCACCCCGGCCCGTTTCCTGGACACCCGGGACGGCACCGGCGCCCCCGCCCAGCGGGTCGGCGCGGGCGGCGTGGTCAGCCTCCAGGTGGCCGGCGTCAAGGGCGTCCCGGCGACCGGCGTCACCGCCGTCGTCATGAACGTCACCGCCGTCAACCCGACCGGCTCCGGCCACATCATCGTCTACCCCGACGGCCAGCCGCTGCCGAACGTCTCCAACCTCAACTACGAAGCCGGAAAGATCGTCCCGAACCTGGTGACGGTCCCGGTCGTCAACGGCAAGGTCGACCTGCGCAACAGCGCGGGCGACGTCGACCTGATCGCCGACGTCACCGGCTACTACACCGACGGGGCCGCCGGATCGGCCTTCTCCCCGATCACCCCGGCCCGTTTCCTGGACACCCGGGACGGCACCGGCGCCCCCGCCCAGCGGGTCGGCGCGGGCGGCGTGGTCAGCCTCCAGGTAGCCGGCGTCAAGGGCGTCCCGGCGACCGGCGTCACCGCCGTCGTCATGAACGTCACCGCCGTCAACCCGACCGGCTCCGGCCACATCATCGTCTACCCCGACGGCCGGCCCCTGCCGAACGTCTCCAACCTCAACTACGAAGCCGGAAAGATCGTCGCCAACCTGGTGACGGTCCCGGTCGTCAACGGCAAGGTCGACCTGCGCAACAGCGCGGGCGACGTCGACCTGATCGCCGACGTCACCGGCTACTACGGCGACTCCGGCTCGACCTACTCCCCCACCACCCCCGTCCGGCTGCTGGACACCCGCAACGGTGTCGGCGCCCGAGCCGGAGCGGTGAGCGGCGGCGGCATCGTCAGCATGCAGGTGACGGGCCTGGAGGGCGTGCCGGTCAGCGGCGTCACCGCCGTGGTCCTCAACGTCACGGTCACCGAGCCGACGGCGGACGGCCACCTGATCGTCTACCCGCACGGCACCGACCGCCCCGGCGTGTCGAACCTCAACTTCACGGCCGGGCAGACCAGGGCCAACCTGGTCGTCGTCCCGGTCGTGGACGGCCGGGTGACGTTCTTCAACAACTGGGGTGACACCCACGTGATCGCCGACCTGAGCGGCTACTTCACGGCCTGACCCCGTCCCGCCCGTCACGAACGCTGCCGTGGCGCCCCCACCCCCGGGGGGCCCGCCCCGCCCGTTGCGGCGCACCAAAATGAGGGCGGGGGCGCGGGGCGGGCGGCGGGGGGGGGCCCC
>NZ_JBLRWA010000024.1:0-131556 GCF_048159585.1 Kitasatospora sp. SC0581
ACTCGGAGGGCTACGACCTGGTCGCGGTGATGCGCCGCGGCCGGTGGATCGTCGGCGGCGAGAGGTTCTCCACCGTCGAGCCCGCCTGAGCGACGCCGACGGCCGCCCTCCCCCACGCGGGGACGGGCGGCCGTGGTGTGTCGTGGTGGTCCCGGTCGGGCCGCGGGCGGTGGTGGTGGCTCAGGGCGCCGGTGCCGTCGCCTTGAGGACGCCGAGCAGCCGGGCGACCTCGGCGGCGACGGCCGCGCGGGCCGGCCCGAGGTAGCGGCGGGTGTCGACCAGCCGCGCGTCGTCGGCCAGGGCCCGGCGGACGGCGGTGCTGAACACCCGGTTGAGGTGGGTGGCGATGTTGACCTTGGTCATGCCGGCTTCCACGGCCGCGGTGAGGTCCCCGTCCGCCACACCCGAGGAGCCGTGCAGTACGAGCGGGACCGGCACCGCCCGGCGCAACCGTCCGATGAGCTCGAAGTCGAGCGCCGCGTCGCGGGTGGGCATCGCGTGCGAGGTGCCGACGGCCACCGCGAGCGCGTCCACGCCGGCGGCGGCGACGAACGCCGCGGCCTCGGCCGGATCGGTGCGCACCCCCGGGGCGTGGACGCCGTCCTTGCCGCCGACCTCGCCCAGTTCGGCCTCCACCCAGACGCCCGCGGCGTGGCACCGGCGCACCACCTCGGCGGTGGCCCGCACGTTCTCCGCGTACGACAGCGCCGAAGCGTCGAACATCACCGAGGTGAAGCCCAACTCCACGGCCCGGTCCACGAGTTCAACGGAGGTGGCGTGGTCCAGGTGGACCGCGACCGGCACCCGCGCGGCCCGGGCGACGGCCAGCGTGGCGGCGCCGATCGGCCCGAGGGCGCCGTGGTAGCGCACGGCGTTCTCGCTGATCTGCAGGATCACCGGCGCACCGGCGGCCTCGGCCCCGGCGACGATCGCCTGGGCGTGCTCCAGCTGGATGACGTTGAAGGCGCCGACACCGCACGCGGCTTCGGCCGCGGCGGCGGCGATCGGGCCGGTTCCGCTCAGGGGCATGGGTCTGACTCCTCGGTGGCGAAGGGGTGGACGTCCACGCGGGACCGCAGGGCGTGGTGGAGGGCGGGGTCGAAGTCGCCGGCCAGCGGTGCGGCGACGGCGGCCGCGGACAGTGCCACGGCCTCGGCCAGCCGGTCGGGCCAGGGCTCACCGCGGACCAGGCCGAGGGTGAGCGCGGCGACCGCGGCGTCGCCCGCGCCGGTGGGGTTGCCGGCCAGGCGCTCGGGCGAGCGGGCGCGCCAACCGCCGTGCGGGGTGACGGCGACGAGGCCGTCGGCGCCGAGTGAGGCGACCACCGCACCGGCGCCCGCGGTCCGCAGCCTGCGGGCGGCGGCCACCGGATCGGCCAGGCCGGTGGCGGCGGCGAGTTCCTCCGCGTTCGGCTTGACCAGGGCCGGTCCGGCCGCCAACGCCGTGCTCAGCGCCGTCCCGTCGGCGTCGAGCACCGCCGGGACGCCGTGCGCGTGCGCGAGCCGGAGCAGGTGGGCGTAGGCGTCCTCGGGCACGCCGCGCGGCAGGCTGCCGGAGAGGACCGCCGCCGCGGCGTGCGGCAGCAGGGTGTCGAGGTGGTCGAGGAACCGCGCCCATTCCCCGACGCCCACCACCGGGCCGGGTTCGAGCAGGATCGTGGTGTCCCCGGCGTCCTCCTCGACCACGGCCACCGTCCGCCGCGACTCGCCCGCGATCGCCAGCATGCGGTCGGCCAGGCCGGCGGACGCCAGTTCGGCGCGGATCGCCCGGCCGGTGAGGCCGCCGGTCAGGCCGGTGACCACGGTCGGGTGGCCGAGGGCGTGCAGGATCCGGGCGACGTTGACGCCCTTGCCGCCCGCGCGCTGGGCCACCGCCCGGACCCGGTTGCTGCCGTGCGGGCGCATCCGGTCCAGGTGGTGGGTGATGTCCAGGGCGGCGTTCAGGGTGACGGTGAGGATCACGCCGCCGCTCCCTCGCCCAGAAGGTCCCGCGCGAGCAGTCCGGCACCGAAACAGCCCGCCTCGTGGCCGAGTTCGGCGGGCAGGAGCTCGGGCATCGTCTGGAAGGAGAGCCGCGCCGTCAGAGCCGCCCGCAGTGGCGCGAAGTACGGCTCGCCCGCCCGGGCGAGGCCGCCGCCGATCACGATCCGCTCGGGGTCGAGCAGTGTGATCGCGCTCGCCAGGCCGTCGGCGAGCGCGTCGACGGCCTCCCGCCAGACGGTGGCGGCCGTGCGGTCCCCGGTCGCGGCGCGCCTGCCGACCTGCTCGGCGGTGACGCCCGCCTCCCCGGTGGCGGCGGTGTAGCGGCGGGCGACGGCGGCCGCCGAGGCGAGGGTCTCCACGCAACCGCGACGGCCGCAGGCGCACGGCTCGCCGCCGGGACGCACCACCAGGTGGCCCAGCTCGCCGGCCCGGGTGTGGCTGCCGGTGAGCGGCCGCCCGTCGACCATCAGCGCGGCGGCGATCCCGGTGCCGACGGGTACGAAGAGGAAGTCGCGGCTGCCGCGGCCGGCGCCGGCCCTGGCCTCGGCGATGCCCCCGGCCCGCACGTCGTGCCCGAACGCGACCGGGATGCCCAGGTGTTCGGACAGCAGCTGCCGGACGGGCAGGTCCCGCCAGCCGAGGTTGGCGGCCAGCACCGCGGTGCCGGCCGCCTCGTCGACGATGCCGGGAACGGCGATCCCCGCGGCGGCCGGGCGGAAGCGCCCGGCGAGTTCGGCGGCGCGGTCGAGGACGGTCTGGAGGGCGGCCTCCGGCCCGCGTTCGGCGCGGGTGAACCAGCGCTCGGTGTGGCGGAGGCGGCCGTCCGCGGCCACCGCCGCGCCCTTGATGTGGGTTCCGCCGACGTCGAGGGCGATCGCCGTCGCGGTCACGGCCGGGTGAGCACGATGGAGCGGGTGAGGTTGCGCGGCTGGTCGGGGTCCAGGCCGCGGCCCTTGGCCAGTTCGACGGCGAGCCGCTGGGCGCGGATCAGGTCGGCCATCGGGTCCAGCGCGCTCACCGACAGCACGGCGCCGGTCGGCTCGACCTGGTCGACCAGCCCGGTCGGCGGCTCGCCGAAGAACCACACCACGCTGCCGCGGCCGGTGACGCTGATCGGGCCGTGCCGGTACTCCATGGCCGGGTAGGACTCGGTCCACGACCCGGAGGCCTCGCGCAGCTTGAGGGCCGCCTCGTGGGCCAGGCCGACCGTCCAGCCGGTCCCGAGGAAGGTGAACTGGCCCGCCTCGGTGGCCCGTTCGGGCAGCGGGGCGGCCAGCGCCCGCTCGGCGTGGGCGGCCAGGTCGGCGGGGGCGAGCCCGAGGCGGCCGCGCAGCAGCGCCAGCGCGGTGGTGGCGAAGCGGGTCTGCACCACCGACTTCTCGTCGGCGAACTCCAGGTCGACCACGGTGCCGGCGGCCGTGCCGATCGGGGTGGCGAGGTCGCCGGTGAGCGCGACGGTCGGCGTCCCGCCGCAGCGCTGCAGCGCGGCGAGCACCTCGGTCGTGGTTCCCGAGCGGGTGATGGCGACGACACGGTCGTAGGCCCGGGCCGCGGGGAACTCGGAGGCCGCGAAGGCGTCGGTCTCACCGAGGCCGGCACCCTCGCGGAGGCCCGCGTACGCCTGCGCGATGTAGAGCGAGGTGCCGCAGCCGATCACGGCCACCCGTTCGCCGTGCTCGGGCAGTCCTGCGGGCTCCAGTTCCAGTGCCCTGCGCCAGCACTCCGGCTGGCTGGCGATCTCCCGTTCGACGTGACTCATCTGGCTCTCCTCGGTGGGGGCACGGGCGGCGCGCTCGGGGACAGGTCCGCACCGAGCACCGCTTTCTGCTGCAAGCATCTGCTTGAAACTGCTCTATTCATAGCCCAACGCGTCATCTGTGAGCAATACTGATCCACCGAGTGCCTTGCGGCACCCGGCCGGCGAGGCAAACTCAGTTCGGCGTATCTGCTCGATGTTGAGCAAACAGTGGTCATGCAGCGCAGCTTCGTGCAGGTCGCACCATCCCCCACCCGGGCCACCGCGGGGTCGGCCCCCACTCGCAAAGGCGGTACCAGAGATGAAGCGGCGCCTTTTCGCCCTGTCCGCGGCCACCCTGGCCGGAACGCTCGCACTGTCCGGATGCGGCAAGGGCTCGGCCTCCGGTTCGACCTCCGCCGACGGGGTGACGACGATCAGGTTCGTCGCCGCCGACTACGGCTCCAACGGCCAGAACCCGAGTCAGGCGTACTGGCAGGGCGTGATCTCGGCCTTCGAGCAGCAGAACCCCGAGATCAAGGTCGACCTCCAGGTCATCAACTGGAACGACATCGACACCCAGGTCAAGACGATGGTGCAGAACGGCAACCAGCCGGACGTCCTGCAGACCGGCGGCTACGCGGACTTCGCCAAGAACGGCCAGCTCTACCCGGCCCAGGAGGTCCTCTCCGGCAGCACCGCGGCGGACCTGCTCCCCGCGATGGCGCAGGCCGGCGAGCAGGACGGCACCCGGTACGGCATCCCGTTCATCTCCAGCGCCCGGATGTTCCTGTTCAACAACGAGCTCTTCAGGAAGGCCGGCCTCGATCCGGCCGCCCCGCCCAGGACGTGGGCCGACCTCACCACCGCCGCCACCGCGCTGAAGAACGCCGGCGTGGAGATCCCGCTCGGCGTGCCGCTGGGCAAGGAGGAGGCGCAGGGCGAGTCGTTCATCTGGATGCTGGAGAACCACGGCGGCTACCAGGACGCCAAGGGCCGGTACAGCATCAACTCGCAGGCCAACGTCGACACCTTCGGGCAGCTCAAGAGCTGGGTGGACGCCGGCCTGACCGAGCAGAGCCCGGCCTCCGTCAACCGCACCGACCTGGCCAAGGACTTCGCCTCCGGCAAGGTCGGCATGCTCAACGGCATCCCCACCCAGCTGAACGACCTCAAGGGCATGGACGTCACCTGGACCGCGATGCCCAGCAAGGACGGCACCGGAAAGGCCACCCTCGGCGTCGCCGACTGGATGATGGCCTTCAGGAAGGGCGGCCACAAGGAACAGGTCAAGGCCTTCCTCGACTTCGCTTACGGCCGGGACAACGCGGTGAGGTTCGACAAGGAGTACAGCCTGCTGCCGGTCACCCGGTCCGCGCTCACCGCGCTCCAGGCCGACCCGGACGAGCAGGCCCTGGCACCGTTCCTGCGGATCCTGCCCACCGCCACGTTCTACCCCCTCAGCGACCCGACCTGGCCGGCGGTCTCCGCGCAGATCAAGACGCAGATCGGCAGCGCGGTCAGCGACCCGAAGAAGACCCTCGACGCGCTCCAGAAGGCCGCGCAGCAGGCCGGTGAGTGACCCGGACGAGCGAACAAGGAATCCCGACACCGTGTCATTCCCCAGCAGCACAGACGCCCGGCCCGGCGAACCCGCCCGGCCGGCCGCGCCGCCGAAGCGTCCGTCGGCCCCGGGCCCGGGCCCCGCACCCGGGCGCCGTGCCCTGTTCGAACGGCTCGGGCCACTGCCGTGGCTGGCCCCGGCCATCGTGCTCATCCTCGGCGTGGTCGTGTGGCCGGTCGTCGAGATGGTCGCCACCTCACTGCGGAAGATCGACACCACCGGCACCGACCACGGCCCGGCCGGCCTGGTCAAGTACCGCAAGCTCTTCGGAGACCCCCGCCTGGCCGGAGTGCTGACCTGGACCGTCGTCTGGACGGTCGTCGTCGTCGGCCTGACCATGCTGATCTCGCTCGCGCTGGCGCAGTTGTTCAACCGGAACTTCCCCGGCCGTCGCGTCACCCGCTGGGCGCTCGTCGCGCCCTGGGCCGCCTCCGTACTGATGACCGCGATCGGCTTCCGCTGGATGCTCGACCAGGTCGCCGGCGTGTTCAACCGGCTGCTGCTCGACCTCGGCCTGATCGACCGCTCCCAGGCCTGGCTCGGCGACGCCGCCCACGCGAAGCCCTGGCTGGTGCTCGTCGCCGTCTTCGTCTCACTGCCGTTCACCACCTACACCCTGCTGGCCGGCCTGCAGACCATCCCCGAGGAGGTCCACGAGGCCGCCAGGGTCGACGGCGCCACGCCCTGGCAGACCTACCGCAAGGTCACCCTGCCGCTGCTGCGCCCGGCCTTCCTGGTCGGCCTGGTGATCAACCTGATCAACGTCTTCAACTCCTTCCCGGTCATCTGGGGCATGACCCAGGGCGGCCCGAACGCCGACACCGCCACCACCACCGTGTTCATGTACATGTTGCGCGGCTACGACGTCGCCGAGTCCGCCGCGATGTCCGTGGTCAACTTCGTCGTCGTGGTCCTCATGGTGGCCGTCTTCCTCAAGGTCAGCCGCTGGAACGGGGAGGAGGGCCGGTGACCACCCCGCAGTCGCCGCCGGCGAAGCACCACCCGCGCGCACGGACCGTCCTGCTCACCGCACTGGCCTGGGCGCTCGCCGCGCTCTTCGTGCTCCCGTACGTCGAGATGCTGATCACCGGCGGACGCCCGGCCGGCCAGCTGCGGGACAACTCCTACCTGCCGACGCACTTCGACTTCTCCGCGTTCACCAGGGTCTGGACGGACACCACGCTCGGCCAGAACCTGCGGACCACCCTGCTGGTGGCCGGAGGCTCGACGCTGCTGGTGCTGCTGGTCGCCCTGCCCGCCGCGTACTACACCGCCCGGGTGCGCTTCCGCGGCCGCAAGGCCTTCCTGCTGCTGGTGCTGGTCACCCAGATGTTCCAGCCCACCGCCCTTCAGGTCGGCCTCTACCGGGAGTTCTTCGCACTGGACCTGCTGGACACCCCGATCGTCCTGGTGCTCGCCAACGCCGCCTTCAACCTGGCCTTCGCGATCTGGATCCTGAGCGCCTACATCGGCTCCATCCCCAGGGAGCTGGAGGAAGCCGCGATGATCGACGGCAACGGTCGCATGGGCGCGCTGTTCCGCGTCACCCTGCCGCTGGCGCTGCCCGGCGTGGTCACCGCCGTGATCTTCACGTTCATCTCGGCCTGGAACGAGTTCATCATGGGCCTGACCCTCACCAACTCGCCCGACCGGCAGCCGCTCACGGTCGGCATCAACAACATGATCGGCGCCTACAGCGTGCAGTGGAACTACGTGTTCGCCGCCTCGCTGGTGGCCATCGTGCCGGTCGTCGTGCTGTTCGCGGTGATCGAGCGCCACGTCGTCTCCGGGCTCACCGCAGGCTCGGTCAAGTAGCCGACGCGCCGCGCCGCCCCGCTGCGAAGCAGCGTTCCGCGGGGCGGCGCGGGGGCGCGTCCCTCGGCCCGGTCACCGGTCGGCCGGGACCTCCGATCCGGTGGCGCCGGGCGGGGTCGCGCGCGAGCCGAGGAGTTGGGCGACCGGGTCGGCGCTGCCCGAGGCGCTCAGCTCCTGCACCAGCTCGCAGTTCCTGGCGACCCGGCCGGCGACCCAGTCGCGCAGCCACCCGGACAGTTTGGGGAGCGGCAGGTCGGACGGGGCCAGCCCGGTGAGCACGCACCCGGTCGCCGCGGCCCCGCCGACGTTGACGACCACGTCCGGCAGGACGGTGTGGCCGGCCTCGCGCAGCAGCCGGCGGGCCGGTTCGGTGCAGCTCAGGTTTCCGCCCTCGACCACCAGGCGGGCCCGGACCGCCGGCACCGCCTCCTCGTCGACCGCGGCGGGGGAGGCCGCCAGCACCAGCACGTCGGCGTCGACGTGCAGCCAGGCCTGCCCGGGCCCGTGGACCGTGACCCGGGCGGGCAGCCGGCTCCGGTCGATCGTGCCGTCGCTGCTGGTGAGCGCGGTGAGTTCGGCGACGGGCAGTCCGCGCTGGTCCTCGACCGTGCCCAGGACGTCGGCCACCGCCACCACCAGGTGGCCGTGGGCGGCCAGGTGGTCGGCCACCGCGCGCCCGACGGTGCCGAAGCCCTGGATCGCGACGCGCTGCGGGGTCCGCGCACCGGAGGCGCGCAGGGCGCCGAGCACCGCGACGGCCACGCCGAACCCGGTGATGTCGGCCATGTGGTCCCACAGTTCGGCCCAGCCGACGGTGAGGCGGGTGGTGCCGGGGCGGCGGGTGACGTCGTACCCGGCGGCCTCGAAGGCCTGCCGCCGGTCGGCGTAGGTGGTGCCCTGGTCGCAGCCCAGGTACACCCCGCCGTGCAGCAGCGGGGCCGCGGCGCGGCCGAACTCCCGCATCACCGCCCGCCGTTCGACGGCGGCGCCCGGATCGGGGGCGATGCCGGCCTTGGCGCCGCCGATGGGCAGGCCGACCAGCGCCAGCTTGTGGGTCATCGCCCGGGCGAGCCCGGCCAGCTCCCGCTCGGTCACCGTCGGGGTCATCCTGGTTCCGCCCATGGCCAGGCCGTCGACCATGGAGTCGACGACGACCCAGCCCCGGGCCCGGCACTCCGGGAGGTTCAGGGTGGTGGAGAGCACGGGCCCGGTCGCGGGGCGCGCACCGTGCGGCGCGAGCGTCCGGCTCACTGCGCACCACCTTCCTCCGGGACGGACCGCAGGCGCAGGCTGCGGGGGCGCATGTCGGTCCAGACGCGTTCGATGTGCGCGAGGCAGTCGTCCTTCGCGCCCCGGACGCCGTCCTCGTGCCAGCCCGCCGGGGTCTCGCGGTCGGCGGACCAGATCGAGTACTGCTCCTCGTCGTTGACGACGACCTTCCACTGCTCGGGTGCTTCGCTGGTCATGCCGTTACCTCCGGATGTCGATGGTTGGGGGTGGAGCCGGTTCGTGGCGAGGGCCGACGCGGTGCCGCGGTGGGCGTCGAGGCCGTCCAGCCAGCCAGGCAGGCTGGGGGCGAGCAGGAGGCCCGTCCCGATGAGCACACCGGCGAAGCCCTCCTGGAGCAGGCGGGCCGCGTCCTCGGGGGAGCGGACGGCTCCGGCGCTCACCGGGCACCGGGTGCCGCTGCCCAGCACCGCGGGCAGGAGCGCCGAGCTCCGCCCGAGGTCGCCGGCGCCGCGTTCGCGGTCGCCGATGTCCTTGTTGTTCACCGCGATCACGCACTCCTCGGCGCGTGGCACACGGCTGATCTCCTCCTCGGTGACGACCTCGACGAACGGCGTCAGGCCCAGGCCCAGGCCGAGTTCGACCAGGTGGCCCAGGGTGGCGCGCGGCAGCAGCGCGGCGGTGAGCAGGACCGCGGCCGCGCCGCTCTCCCGGGCCTGGTGCAGTTGGCTCCGGCGGGTGATGAAGTCCTTCTGCAGCACGGGCAGGTCCGTCGCCGCCACGACCTCGCGCAGCAGTTCCGGGGTGCCGCCGAACCACCGCCCGGTCACCACGGACAGGCAGGGGGCGCCGACCTCCTGGTAGTCGGCGACCAGCCGGGCGGCCGACCTGTCGCCGAACAGGTCCTGCCCGGCGCCGTCCTGGCGCTTGAGCTCCATGATCACCGGTCGGCGGGCGTCCAGCAGCGCCTCGATGAACGCGGCCGTCATCCGGGCCTCCCGGCCGCCCCGGCGCCGTCCGGCACCCGCCAGCCGCGCCGTACGGCCGTGACCCGCTCGGTGCTCAGCCGTCCGTCGGGGTCCCTGGCCGCGGTGTCCACGTCGATGCCCAGGAACAGGGGGTGGTCCAGCACCGCCCGGTAGGCCTCCCGGTTGTCGGCCGAGAGGCCGCCGGCCAGCAGGAAGGGGCGCGAGAGGCGGTCCGCGATCCCGAGGACGGCCGCGCAGTCGGCCGGTTGCCCGGTGCTGCCGATCCGGCCGTCCCCGGCCACCGCGTCCAGCAGGAAGAGGTCCGTTCCCGCCCGTTCGTACGCCGGGATCAGGGACAGCTCCGCGCGGGTGTCCGCACCGAGGTGCAGCACCTTGACCACGATGAGGTCCGTGCTGCCCTTCAGGGCGCGGACCAGGCCCGGCGGCTGGTAGCCGTGCAGTTGGACCCACGGCACCCGGGCCGCGGCCGTCGCCGCGCGCAGCGCCTCGGCGTCGTTGAGGAAGGTCACGAGGACCGGGCGCAGTCGCGCGGTTCGATGGACAGCGTCTGCCACCACAGTGAATTGATGGAGCGTCAGGTCGGCGTGACCCCTCGGGACGCCGTGCCACAGGCCGACGAGGTCGGCGCCGGCCCGGTCGAGCGAGGCCACGTCCTCGGCCGAGGCGGCTCCGCAGATCTTGAGCAGCATCGGGCGTCACAGCCCCAGCATGGCGGCGACGCGGTTGCGCTGGATCTCCGACGTGCCCGAGTAGATCGGGCCGGCGACGGCGTCGCGCAGGTCCTTCTCCAGCCCGTACTCGGCCAGGTAGCCGCTGCCGCCGAAGATCTGCACGGCGGCCAGGGCGGAGGAGAGGTTGCTCTCGCTGGCGAGGAGCTTGCTGACGGCGATGTCCCTCGTGACGTTCTCGCCCTGCGTCAGCCGGACGGCCGTGTCGTAGAGCCACTTCCGCGCGGTGTCCAGGCCGATGCTCATCTCCACGAGCTTGTGGGAGATCGACTGGTACGAGCCGATCGGACTGCCGAACTGGACGCGTTCCTTGGCGTACTCGACGCAGCGGTCGAGCCGGTGGCGCATCTGCCCGGTGCTGATGACGAAGGAGCAGAGGATCTCCCACTTCATCACGTGGTCCAGGACCAGGAACCCGGAGCCGACCCGGCCGATCACGGCGGACGCGGGGATCCGGCAGTCGTCGAAGTGCAGTTCGCTCAGCGGCGCGGTCCGCAGCCCCATGGTGGCGACGGGCGGCCCGATGACGAGCCCCGGGGTGTCCCGCTCCACGACGAAGGCGGTGATGCTGAGCGGGCCGCTGCTCGGATGGGTGCGCGCGTACACCACGAACACGTCGGCCACCGGGCCGTTGGTGATGAAGGACTTGCCGCCCCGCAGGACGAAATCGTCGCCCTCGCGGGTGGCCGTGGTCCTCATCGCCAGCGCGTCGGAGCCGCTCTCGGTCTCGCTGATCGCGTGCGCGCCGATCGTCTCTCCCGAGCAGATCCCCGGCAGGTGGCGCGCCTTGAGCTCCGGCGAGCCGAACCGTTGCAGCGGGACCCCGACGCCGACCAGGTGGGTGGCGACCGAGAAGTTCAGTCCGCCGTCACGGCACCCGGTGCCGAGCCGTTCGAGCACGTGCATGGTGGTGAGCAGGTCCTGGCCCAGCCCGCCCCACTGCTCGTCGAACGGCAGGCCGAGGATCCCGGACCTCTGGATCAGCTTCCACTTGTCCCACGGGAAGGCGCCTTCGGCGTCCCCTTCGAGATGGCCGGAGCTGAGCTCCTCGCACCACTGGGCGATCCCCTCGCCCAGGGCGAGCTGGTCGGCGTTCCACCTGATCATCTGTCCGTCCCTGTCAGTACTCGGAGAAGTCGGCCGAGTCCAGGTTGTGGCGCTCGTCGCCGCGCAACGCGGGCGAGAACACGCACACCAGGCGGAGGTCCTCCTCCGGGCTCGCGATCAGGAAGTGGGCGTCGTTGCGGTCGAGCGCGTACAGCGTGCCCGGCTCCAGCGGGTGGGAGGTGCCGTCGGTGTCCACGACCTCGCCCTTCCCTTCGATGCAGTAGCAGGCCTCCAGGTGGCGGCGGTACTCCAGCCGCGACTTGGTGCCGGCCCGGACGGTGGTGTCCGTCATCGTGTAGCCGAGGCCGTCGGACTCGAGCAGGAACCTGCGGCTGAGCCCGTTGCCCCAGTCCACGGTCTTCACGTCGGCAAGGTGTCGGACGATCATCGGTGTGCCTCCTGGCGGCTTGGTGAGTACGGCGAAACGGTCTGGATGAAGGTGTGGAACTCCTCGACCACGTCGGCCCCTTCGGCGAGGGCGTGCTCGATCCGGGCGACCCCGGCGCTGCCCACGACCGCGGCGTCGGCGCCGAGGCCGTGCAGCAGGTCGATGTCCGCCCGGGAGCGGACGCCGAACCCGACGGCGATCGGTGCGGTGGTCCTCGGCCGCAGCGCGGCCAGCGCGGCGGCCAGCTCCCGGTGGTCGGCGGTGAGCCCGCCGCCGCTGCGGCCGTAGTGGGCCACCAGGTACAGGTACGCGGTGGCGCAGTCGGCGGCCGCGGCCCGCACCTCGGGCGACGACGCGGCGTAGCAGGTGGCGACCAGGGGCAGCCCGGCCTCGCGCACCGCGTCGAGGCAGTCGGCCCGCAGCCGCGGCGGCAGTCCGTGGACCAGCAGCCCGTGGACGCCCGCGTCGGCGACCCGCCGGACGAAGCCGGGCACGGTCGGGGCCCTGACCGTGTGGCTCCAGTCGGCCAGCAGGGCCACCCGCAGGTGGCGCAGCCCGGGCAGGACCCCGGCGAGGAAGTCGAGCACCTCGTCGAGTCCGACGCCGTCGGCCAGGGCCCGCTGTGCCGAGCGGCGGATGACGGGCCCGTCGGTGACCGAGTTCGGAAAGGGCACCGCCAGCTCCAGGCAGTCCACCCGGCAGTCGTCGAGCATCCGCATCACGTCGGCCAGGACGGGCAGCGGGGGGTCCCCGGCGTTGAGGAACACGGCCAGGCCGGGCCGGTCCGGTGGCCGGCGGGCGAAGAACCCGCTCACCGCGCACGCGCCGGTCGGGTGCGGAGGCGGTCGACGAGGTCGCGGGCGGCGCCGCCGCGCAGGGCGTCCTCGGCCGCCCGGATCGCCTCCGGCCACCCGTCGATCAGCCCGCTCGCGACGGCCAGGGCGGCGGCGTTCAGGCAGACGGTCCGGGTGGCGAGCGCCGTCCCCGTTCCGGAGAGCACGCCGAGGAAGTGCTCGACCACGTCCTCTCCTCCGGTGGCGGGCCGCAGTTCGGCGATCGTGTCGGTCGCGCTCGTGGGAGCCTCGGCCGGCAGGTGGATCGGGTCGGTGCCGTCATTGGGGAGGAGGAGGTTGTCGACGGAGCCGACGAGCTCGTCGATGCCCAGCTCGTTGGAGCAGAGCCAGATCCTCCGGTCGGTGACGGTGGCGGCGACCTTCCCCAGCGCCGGCAGCAGTGAACGGTCCGAGACGCCGACGAGCTGGGCGGAGACCGGCACCGCGGCCAGGAAGGGCCCGACGGAGTTGATGAACCCGCCGATCATCCGCAGGTCCATCGGCACGATGCTCCGGGCCAGCAGCGCCACCTCCCGCGGGTAGACGAAGTTCCCCGGGAAGGCGATGCCGAAGCGTTCCAGCCGCTCCTCGGTCCGCTCGTACGAGGTGGTCCGTCCGATGCCAAGGCGGTCGAGCAGGTCGTGGGAGCCGCAGGCGCTCGTGTAGGCGCGGGAGCCCGTCTTGACGACACGGACGCCCAGGGCCGCGGCGAGGAAGGCCGCGGCGGTGGAGATGTTGAACGTGGCCGGCCCGCCTCCGGTGCCGACGATGTTGGCCGTGCCGTCCAGCCGCGCGGCGACGGCCGGCCGCCGCTCGTCCAGCGAGCGGAGCATGGCGACCAGCGTGTCCCGGTCGGGCATCCGGGTGGACAGCGAGGACAGCAGCGCCACCGTCTCGCCGGGCCGCAGGGCGCCGTCCCGCAGCTGGTCCCAGAAGGACCCCCACAGCTCCTGGTCGACGGCGCGGTCCCGGCGGATCAGCGCTCGCAGCACCTCGTGCATGACTAGAGGGCGTCCGTCCGCTGCGGCTGGGCCTGGTCGATGAACCTGCTGATCGAGCCGACGGAGCGGAAGCTGTCCGGGTCGAGGTCGAACTCCTCGACGCGCACGTCGAAGCGGTCCTCCAGCCAGGCGATCGTCTTGAGCAGGCCGAGGCTGTCGATGACCCCGCCGTCCACGAGGTCGTAGTCGGCGTCCAGCTCGTTCGGGCCGACGTCGGGCAGGAACTCCTCGATGATGAACTGGGTGACTACCGCGGCGTGGTTCACGTGGCCGTTCCTTCGGTGGGCTGGGAGGGGGAGCAGTCGCGCTCGACGGGCGCGCGGTCGATCTTTCCGGTGGACGTCCTGGGCAGCGGGTCGTCCACGATCCGCAGGGTCGAGGGGACGGCGGTGAGCGGGAGGCGCTGTGCGCAGTGCCGGCGCAGCGCCAGCGAGTTCAGCCGGCTGTCCGGGGCGCGGCGGACCAGGCCGCGCAGCAGGCGGCCGGCCACCGGGTCGGGTACGGCCACCACGGCCGCCTCGACGACCTCGGGGTGGTCGAGCAGCACCTGTTCGACCTCGTGGGTGTTGACCCGGGTGCCGCGGACCTTGACCTGGTGGTCGTTGCGGCCTTCCAGGGTGACGCGGCCGTCCTCGTCGCGCCGGACGAGGTCGCCGCTGCGGAAGTAGCGCCGGGTCTCCCCGTCGTGGTGGTGGGTCGCGAACCTGCCGGCGTCCTGGCTCCGGTCCAGGTAGCCGTCGGTCTGGAAGGGCGTCGCGACGTGGAGTTCGCCGGTGCCCGGCCCGGTCACGATCCCGCCGTCATCACCGACGATCACCGCGTGGACCCCGGGCAGCGGGCGCCCGATCGGCACCGGGCCGTCCGGCGGCTCGGTGCCGTCGACCTCGTGCAGGAAGCTGTCGTTGGTCTCGGTGCAGCCGTAGACGTTGTGGAGCCGCGCGCCGGGGAACAGGCGCGGAAGTTCGGCCAGGCAGCGGGCGGGCAGGCTGTCGCCGGTGAAGACGACGTGCTCGACGGTGCCGAGCCGGCGGCCGCTCTGCGCGGTCGCGTCGACCAGCAGTTGGTAGAACATCGGTACCGCCTGGACGAGTTGGACCTCGTGGCGGGAGAGCAGGTCCAGCAGGTGGCCCGGCTGGGTGGCCCGGGCCGGATCGACCAGGACGACGCGGCCGCCGTGCTTGAGCGTGGCCCAGATGTCCAGCAGGCACAGGTCGAAGGTGAGCGGCGCGTAGTTGAGGACCGTCGTTCCCCGACGGATGCCGAACCGCTCGCCGGCCCAGGTGGTGAAGCGGTCCACCGCGCCCGTGCTCAGCGGCACGATCTTCGGCCGCCCGGTGGAACCGGAGGTGGTGAACATGAAGGAGACGTCGGCGGGTTCCGTGGTGCGTGGCGGCTTCGGTTCGGCCGGCCGCTCCCGGGCGTCCGGACCGGGGTCCTCCGGCGAGAGGACGTGCCGGATGCCGGCCCGCTCGGCTGGCGCGTGGGCGGTCCCTCCTTCCGGTACGGGCGCCGGCAGCAGCAGGAAGCGCCGCCCCTCCAGCAGGCAGGCGAGCACCAGGGCGATCGTCGAGGGCGACTTGGCGGCCGGGATGCCGATCGGCTCGTCGCCGTCCGGGGCGAGCCGGGCGATCCGCAGGCGCTCCCGCTCCGCCGCCCGGTGGAGTTCGCGGTAGGTCGTCTCCTCCCCGTGCCACACCAGGGCCGGATCACCGGGGTGGTCGGTGGCGTGCGAGACGAATGAACCCACCAGGTTCTGCTGCATCATGACTTCTCCGAGTTCATGCAACGGGGTGGGCTCTATAGACAACGGATGAGTTCATGCAACGGGTTCACCGATCTTTTTCGGAACAATGAAGGGCCGACACGAAAGGGGCCCGTCCGGCCGCCTTCCCGGCGAAAGAAGAATTATCACGTGGCGCTCGTCCACGGAAGTGGTGTGCTCGATCTACACCATGACGGCACGTCAGGGAGGGTGTGGAGGTCGGGCGCGCGGATGCTAGCCGTCGAGCGTGTTCAATCTACATAAGGATTAGCGGGGTCTGGCGTAAAGATTGTCCTGATGCCTTCGACCCCCTTCTCTGTCTTGCGGAGTGAGACGGGAGCTGCCTAGTATCCGCCGTACTGTTCGCGAAGAAGCGAATCGGCGAGGGGATTTCCGGGGTGCTTTAGCGCTCCCGATCGCCGTGAAAGGTGGATCCGTCATGCCTGGCTCCGATCGGAGCGCGCACGCTCCGACCCAGTTGTCCTTCGCCCAGCAACGGCTGTGGTTCCTCGACCGGCTGCGGCCGGGCCTGCCGGACCACAACGTCCCGACCGCGGTCCGCCTGCGTGGCCGGCTGGACCAGGAGGCGCTCGTTCGGGCGCTGACCGACGTCGTGCGGCGCCACGAGGTGTTGCGCGGCAGGATCGTCGACTCCGAGGACGGCCCGTGCCACGTCACGGAGCCGGTCGAGACCTTCGTGCCGACGATCACCGACCTGGCGCACACCCCGGCGGAGCAGGCCTGGCAGCGGGCCCGGGAGCTGGTGGCCGCCGACCTGGCGGCCCCCTTCGACCTCGGCGCCGCCCCGATGCTGCGGGCCCGACTGATCCGCGTCGCCCCCGACGACCACCTGCTGGTCCTGGTGATCCATCACATCGCCTGCGACGGCTGGTCGCTGCCGGTGCTGTGGCAGGAGTTCTCCGCCGGGTACGGCGCCGCCGTCGACGGCCGGCCGATCGCCCTGCCGGACCTGCCCGTCCAGTACGCCGACTTCGCGCACTGGCAGCGGAACCACCTGGCCGGAACCGCGCTGCAGGGCCAACTCGACTACTGGCGAGAGCACTTGGCCGACCTGGCCCCTTCGGTGCTCCCGACGGACCGGGAGCGCCCCGCGGCGTGGTCCGGTCGGGGCGACCAGGTCGAGATCGAGATCCCGGCGGAACTCGCCGACCGGATCCGCGCACTGGGGCGCACCCACGAGGTGACGCCGTTCATGACGCTGCTGGCCGCCTTCCAGGTCCTGCTCGCGCGCTGCACGGGACAGGACGACGTGACGGTGGGCACCCCGATCTCCGGGCGGACCCGGATCGAGGTGGAGCCGCTGGTCGGCTTCTTCGTCAACACCCTCGTCCTGCGCACCGACCTGTCCGGCGACCCCGGCTTCACCGACGTGCTCGCCCGGGTGCGGCGGTGCGCGGTGGAGGCCTACGCCCACCAGGACGTCCCCTTCGAGCGGCTGGTGCAGGAGCTGCGGCCCGAGCGCGACCTCGGCCAGCACCCGCTGGTCACTGTCATGTTCCAGCTGGAGGATCCGCCCGCGCTCCCGTCCGGCCTTCCGGGGCTGGAGGTGAGCAGCCATCAGATACCGAACGACGTCGCCAAGTTCGACATCGAGGTCTCCCTGACGGACCTCGGCGACCGCCTCACCGGCGTCATCCGCTACGCCGCCGACCTCTTCGAGCGCGACACGGTGCTGCGGCTCGCCGAGGGCTTCACAGCACTGCTCGACCACCTCGTCGGCGCTCCCGAACGGCCGATCTCGGCCTGGCAGACCCCGCCCGGCCTCCGCGTGGGCGCCTCTGCCCCCACCGTGCACCCCGCGGCCCCGCGGCCCGATGCCTCCCAGGCCGGCGCCGCCGAGACCGAGACCGAACTCCTCGTGCTGGAGACCTGGGCCGAGGTGCTCGGAGTCACCCCGGACGGCGTGCACAGCGACTTCTTCGAACTGGGCGGCCATTCGCTGCTCGCCTCGAAGGTCATGTCCCGGCTCGGCCGGGCGCTCGACCTCGAACTGCCGGTCGTCCTGCTCTTCTACCACCCGACCGTCGCCGAACTCGCCGACGGCATCGACGCGGCGCTGCTGGCGGACCTCGGCGAAGCCGAGGCGGAACCGCTCCCCGCCGGAAAGGCCCGTCACCCGTGAAGGCACATCACAGTCGCCCCGAAAAGCCCGGCCAGCCGACCGCTCCCACGCGGGCCGGCCTACGCGCCCTGCTCGACCAACGCGTCCGCGCGGCCCGGAGCAGGGCAGCCGAGGGCGAGCCGGAGGCCGCGGTCCCGCCCCGCCCGGAGGGTCCGCGGGTGCCGTCGTTCACCCAGGAACGCATGTGGCTGATCGAGCGGCTGTCCGACGGCCCCGCGCTGTACAACGTCCACGAGGTCTTCCGGCTGCGCGGCCCGCTGGACGTGGCCGCCCTCGGCCACAGCCTCACCGATCTGGTGCGGCGCCATGAAGTCCTGCGCACCGCCTTCCCCGAGGAGGACGGCCGCCCCGTCCCCTCGGTGGAGCCGGCCCGGCCGGTCGACCTGCCCGTCACGGACCTGCGGACCGAGCCCGCGGAACGCCGGACGGAACTCGCCCTCGACCTCGTCCACTCCGAGATCCTGCGCCCCTTCGACCTGGCCGCCGCCCCGCTGCTGCGCGCGTCGCTGCTGCGGGTCGACGAGGACGAGCACCTCCTGGTGGTGGTCGTCCACCACATCGCGGTCGACGGCTGGTCGATGCCGCTGCTGTGGGACGACCTGTCGGCGATGTACCGGAGCCGGCTGGAAGGCCGCGAGCACGAGCTGCCACCCTTGCGGATCCAGTACGCGGACTTCGCCCACTGGCAGCGGACCCGGCTCTCCGGCGACCGCCTGCAGAGCCAACTGGACTACTGGAGCGCGCAGTTGTCCGGGATGTCGCCGCTGGACCTGCCCACCGACCGTCCGCGCGGACCGGTCCGTACGGGCCGGGGCGAGCGGATCACCTTCACGGTGCCCGAGGAACTGGCCGAGCGGCTGCGGCTGCTGGGCCGGCGGCACGGCGCGACGATGTTCATGACCCTGCTGGCCGGGTTCCAGGCCCTGCTCGCCCGCTACAGCGGGCAGTCCGACGTGGCGGTCGGCACGCCGGTCGCGGGCCGCACCCGGCCGGAACTCGACCCGCTGGTGGGCTCGTTCATCAACACCGTGGTCCTGCGCACCGACCTCGCGGACGACCCGGGCTTCGCCGAACTGCTCGACCGGGTCCGCCGGACCGCCCTGGACGCCTACGCGCACCAGGACGTGCCGTTCGAGCGGCTGGTGCAGGAGCTGCGGCCGGCCCGCGGCCTCGACCGCAACCCGCTGTTCCAGGTGATGGTCGCCGGCCTGTCCGACCCGACCGCCTCCCTCCGGCTGGCCGGGGCGGAGGTCGAACAGCTGGAGGTCGACAACGGCACGGCCAAGGTCGACCTCAGCCTGGTGATCGCCGACCGGCCGAGCGGTCCGGACGGCACGGCCGGCACGAGCGGGACAAGCAGTGCGGCAGGCACGACCGGCACCGTGGCCTTCGACACCGCCCTGTTCGACCGCGCGAGCGTGGAGCGCCTGGTCGGCCACTACCTCCGGCTGCTGGACGCCGCGGCCGACGACCCCGACCGTCCCGTCTCCCGCCTGGACCTGCTCACCGAGGCCGAGCGCGAGGCGCTGCTGGTGGCCGCCAACGCCACCGACGAACCCTTCCCCGCCGAGCTCTGCGTGCACGAGCTGGTCGAGGAGCGGGCCCGGCTGACCCCCGAGGCGGTGGCGGTCCGCTGCGGAAGCGAGCGACTGACCTACCGGGAACTCGACGGCCGGGCCAACCGGTTGGCCCGGCACCTGCGAGCCCGGGGAGCCCGGCCGGAACGCCTGGTCGGTGTCTGCCTGCCGCGCTCGGCGGAGCTGGTCGTGGCCCTGCTGGCCGTCCTCAAGTCGGGCGCCGCCTACCTGCCGCTGGACCCGGACCTCCCGGCCCAGCGGATGTCGTTCATGCTCGCCGACGCCGACGTGCCGCTGCTGCTCACCCGGCGCTCCCTGGCCGACCGGCTGCCGGAGCACGGCGCCGAGACGGTGTGGCTGGACGCCGAGGCCCCGCTCGTCGCGGCCCTGCCCGAGGACCGGCTGCCGCCGCTCGCGACGCCCGCCGACCTGGCGTACTCGATCTACACCTCCGGTTCGACCGGCCGCCCCAAGGCCGTGCTGGTCCCGCACGAGGGCGTCGTCAACTACCTGGTGGTCCGCGGCCGCCAGCTGGACCTCGACGGGTCCGACGTCGTCGCCTCGGTGGCCTCGATCTCCTTCGACGTCATCGTCCCCCAGGTGCTCATGCCGCTGGCCTGGGGCGCGAGCGTGGTGATCGCCCCGTCGGAGGTCGCGGTCGACGGCCCGCGCCTGACGGAGATGATGCGCGAGTTCGGCGTCACCACGCTCATGGCCACCCCGGCCACCTGGCTCCTGCTGCTGGACGGCGGCTGGCAGGGCGGCCGGTTCCAGGCGATCTGCGTGGGCGAACCGCTCCAGCCCGCCCTGGCCCGGCGGCTCCTCGACCGGGTCTCCACGCTCTGGAACGGCTACGGTCCCACCGAGGCGTCCGTCGGCTGCGTCACCCGGCGGGTGGACGCCGACCGGGACCTGGCCCGGCCGGGCGGGTCCGTGCCGATCGGCCGGCCGCTCGGCAACCTCCGGATCTACCTGCTGGACCCGGCCGGCGCCCCGGTGCCCGTCGGCGTCCCGGGGGAGATCCACATCGGCGGGGTCGGCGTCACCCGCGGGTACGCCAACCGGCCGGGGCTGACCGCCGAGCGCTTCGTGCCCGACCCGTTCGGCGCGGACGGCGGCCGGCTGTACCGGACCGGCGATCTGGCGCGGTACCTGCCGGACGGCAGCCTGGTCTTCCTCGGCCGCACCGACGAGCAGGTGAAGATCCGCGGGTACCGCATCGAGCTGGGCGAGATCGAGGCCGCGCTGTGCGCGCAGCCCGGTGTCGCCAGGGCCGCGGTGACGGTGCGCGGCGGCGGGGCGGACGCCGAACTGGCCGGCTACCTGGTGTGGCAGGACGGGCCGGGTGACCTGGCGGCCGTGCGGCGCGCCCTGCGCGAGACCCTGCCCGAGTTCATGGTGCCCACGACGCTGACCGCGCTCGACCGGATCCCCCTGACCACCAACGGCAAGGTGGACCGTGCGGCCCTGCCCGAGCCCGCCCGCCACGACCACGCGGCCGGTGCGCTCCCGCCGCGGGACCTGCCGGAACTCCTGATGACCAGGATCTGGGAGCGCGTGCTGGGCACCCCGCGGGTCGGCGTCCGGGACGACTTCTTCGCGCTGGGCGGGCACTCCCTGAGGGCGGTCGAGCTGGTGGAGGCCGTCCGGCGGGAGTGGGGGGTGACCGTGCCGCTGAACACGGTGTTCCGCCACCCCACCGTCGAGGGGCTGTGCGCGGAACTGCCCAACGCGGCGCGGGCCCTGCGCCGACTGGTCGTTCCGCTGGCCGAGGGGGACCGCCGCCGGGCGCCGCTGATCCTGGTGCACCCGCAGAGCGGCGACGTGTGCTCCTTCCTCCACCTGGCCGGACAGCTCGCCGAATCCCCGGTTGACGCCGCCCGGCCCGTCTACGGCCTGGAGGCCGTCGGCTACAACACCGACGAGCCGCCCCTGGCCACCGTCGAGGAGCTGGCGCAGCGCTACCTGCGCGAGCTGCGGTCCGTCCTGCCCGACGGCCCGTACCTGCTGGCCGGCTGGTCCTTCGGCGGGCTGGTCGCCTTCGAGCTGGCCCGCCTGCTGGAGGAGCAGGGGAACCCCCCGGGGTTCCTCGGGATCATCGACGTCGGAGCGCCCGCGTCCACCGCGTCCACCGGTGAAGCCGCCGACGGGGCGGACGGGGACCTCCACGAGCTCGACGAGGAGGCCGCCCTCGCCCTGCTGCTCCACGACGCGGACGGCCGCGAGCACCTTCCCTCGCACGTGCGCACCGAACAACTGCGGCGCATGGCACGGGTGTTCACCGCCAACGGCGCCGCCGCCCGGCGCTACCGGTCGACGGCACGGCTGCGGACACCGATCCACCTGTTCACCAGCGCCGAGACCCACCCCGAACTCGGCGGCCCGGTCGTGGTCCCCGCCCGGTGGCGGGACCGCACCCGGGGGGCGTTGAGCGTCGTCGAGGTCCCCGGCAACCACCACGACATGCTGTCGCCGCCGCACGTCGCCCCCTTCGCCGACGCGCTGTCGGCCGTCCTGGAGGAGCTCGGATGAGCGACGAGAACGAGCTGCCGCTGTCGTCGGCGCAGTCCGGCATCTGGTTCGCCCACCACCTGCGCCCCGGCAGCCCCGCCTACAACACCGGCGAGTACGTGGACATCCCCGGGCCGATCGACCCGGAGCTGTTCGAGACGGCCGTACGGCGCGTGGTGGACGAGACCGAGTCCCTGCGCGTCCGCCTCACCGACGGCGCCGACGGCCCCCGGCAGGTCGTCACCCCATTGCCCGACTGGACGATTCACCACGTCGACCTCACCTCGGCACCGGACCCGCTGGGGGAGGCCGAGCGCTGGATGCGCGCCGACCTGTCCACCCCGCTCGGCCTCACCCGGGACCCGCTGTTCCGCCAGGCCCTGTTCGCCGTCGCGCCGGACCGCTTCCTCTGGTACCAGCGCGTCCACCACATCGTGGTCGACGGCTTCAGCATGTCGCTCATCGCCCGCCGCGTCGCCAAGACCTACACCGGACTGGTCGGGGGCCGGGCCGGGGCAGGGCCGGCCTTCGGGCCGCTGAGCGCCCTGCTGGCGCACGACGCCGCCTACCACGCCTCCGAACAGCCCGAGCGGGACCGGGAGTTCTGGGCGGCCCGGCTGGCCGGACGACCGGACCCGGTCAGCCTCGCCAGCCGCTCGGCGCCCGCCTCGGACGGCTTCCTGCGGCGGACCGGCAGTCTCGACGCGCCCACCCTGGCCGCGCTGCGGCGGGCCGCGCGACCCGCCGGGGCGAGCTGGCCCACCGCCTTCACCGCCGCGGTCGCCGCGTACCTCCACCGCCTCAGCGGCGAACGGGACATCGTGCTCAGCATGCCGGTGACCGGGCGCACCGGCTCCGCCGCGCCGGCCGTCCCCGGCATGGTGGCGAACGTGGTGCCGCTGCGGCTGCGCGTCCACCCCGAACAGGGCCTGCCCGCGCTCGCGCGACAGGTGGCCGAGGAGGTCGCCGCCCAGCGCGGGCACCAGCGCCACCGCAGCGAGGACCTGCGCAGGGAACTGGACCCGGCCCGGTCGGAGCGGGTCCTGTTCGGGCCCGTCGTCAACATCATGTCCTTCTACTACCACCTGGACTTCGCGGGCGTCCGGGCCACCGTGCACAACCTGTCCAACGGGCCGGTCGAGGACCTCTCCTTCTCCGTCTACGACCGCTCCGACGGCACCGAGCCCCGGCTCGACCTCGACGCCAACCCCGCGCTCTACACCGAGGCCGAACTCACCGGCCACCAGCAGCGGTTCCTCCGCTTCCTGGACGCGGTGGCCGCCGCCGACCCGGACCGGCCGATCGGCCGGCCCGACCTCCTCACCCCCGGGGAACGGCACCGGACCGTCGTGGCCGCCAACCGCACCACGCGGCCCCTGCCACACCCGACGGTGCCCGCGGCCTTCGCGGTCGAAGTCGCGCGCAGGCCCGAGGCGCCCGCCGTGGTGTGCGGCGAAACCACCCTGTCCTACGCGGAGTTGAACGCCCGGGCCAACCGGCTGGCCCACCGGCTCATCGCCCTCGGTGTCCGCTGCGACAGCACGGTGGCCGTGCTCATGGAACGCTCCGTCGACGTGGTGGTGGCGGTCCTGGCGGTCACCAAGGCCGGCGGCGCCTACGTACCGCTGGACACCCGGGCCCCGGCGGCCCGCCTGCGCCGCGTCCTGGACGACACCGGCGCGGCGGTGCTGCTCACCCACCGGGCCACCCGGGAGCACGCGCCGTCCCTCGGCACCCCCGGGGTCGTCGTCGACGCCGACCCCGGCCTCGCCGACCAGCCGGTCACCGACCCCGTCGTGCCGCTGCGCCCGGACCACCTGGCCTGCGTCCTGTACACCTCGGGCTCCACGGGCACGCCGAAGGGCGTGGCCCTGAGCCACCGCAACGTCATCAGCCTGACCGCGCAAGGCTGTTGGCGCGAGGAGGACGGCCCGCGCGTCCTCGCGCACTCCCCGCACGCCTTCGACGCCTCGACCTACGAGTGGTGGGTGCCGCTGCTCAACGGCGGCCGGGTGGTCGTGGCCCCGCCCGGGGAGCTGGCCCTCGCGGACCTCCACCGGCAGATCGTCGACCACCGGGTCGGCGCGCTCTGGCTGACGGCCGGGCTGTTCCGGGTGTTCGCCGAGGAGTCCCCCGGCACGCTGGCCGGGGTCGGCCAGGTGTGGACCGGCGGCGACATCGTGCCGGCCGACGCGGTGCGGCGCGTCCTGGACCGCTGCCCGGACTCCGTGGTGGTCGCCGGGTACGGCCCGACCGAGGCCACCACGTTCACCACCCGCCGGGTGCTCCGCCCCGGCCAGGCCGTGCCCGACGTCGTCCCCCTCGGCCGGCCGGTGGACAACCGGCGGGTGTACGTCCTGGACGAGGCGCTGTCCCCGGTGCCGCCGGGGGTGGCCGGCGTGCTGTACGTCGCCGGGGCGGGCGTGGCGCGCGGGTACCTGAACGACCCCCGCCGGACGGCCGCCCAGTTCGTGCCGTGCCCGTTCGGCGAACCGGGCGAGCGGATGTACCGCACGGGCGACGTGGTCCGCTGGAACGCCGAGGGGGAGCTGGAGTTCCTCGGCCGCGCGGACGAACAGGTCAAGCTCCACGGCTTCCGCATCGAACTCGGCGAGATCGAGGCGGTCCTGGCCGGGCACCCCGCCGTCGCCCAGGCGACCGTGGTCGCCGGCCCGGGCGCCTCCTCCGGCCGGCGTCTGATCGGCTACGTCGTCCCGGCCGGGGCCCCGGGGCCAGACCCGGCGCTCGACCCGGCCTCGGTACGGGAGCACGCCGCCGCGGCCCTGCCGGACTACATGGTGCCCTCGGCGATCGTCGTGCTCGACGCCTTCCCCCTGACGCCCAGGGGGAAGATCGACCGGGCCGCGCTGCCCGTCCCCGACCCCGAGCCGGCACCGTCCGGGCCCGGGCCGCGCACCCCGGCGGAGCGGACGATGTGCGCGCTGTTCGCCGAGGTGCTCGGCCGGCCCGAGGTGGGCGTCGACGACGGCTTCTTCGCGCTCGGCGGCAACTCCCTGCTGGCGACCCGGCTGGTCAACCGGGTGCGGGTGCGGTTCGGCCGGGACCTCACCCTCGGCGCCCTGTTCCAGGCGCCCACCCCGGCGCGCCTGGTCGAAGCCTTGGAGGAGGCCCCGGACGCCGCGTCCGTACCGGTCCTCTCACCCCGTACCCGACTCTGAGCCCCTGAGGGCGATCACAGGAAGCACCTTCGGCATGGTCCACACCCTCTCCCAGCCCGACGACACCCCGGCACCGCCCGCGACACCGGAAGCACCGACCGCCGTAGCGCCGGCGGAGTCCCAGGTCCGCCGGTACTACCGGCTGGTCGACGCCGGCGACGTTCCCGCGCTGGTCGCCCTGTTCACCCCCGACGCCCGCTACCACCGCCCCGGGTACCCGCCCATGGTCGGGCACGCCGCACTGGAGCGCTTCTACCGCGACCAGCGGGTGATCCGCGCCGGCACCCACACCCTGGCCACCGTGGTCACCACCGGCGACGAGGTGGCGGTGCACGGCCTGTTCCGCGGCGTGCTGCACGACGGCGGCGAGGTCGAGCTGCGGTTCGCGGACTTCTTCCGGATGACGCCGCAGGGCCGCATCGCCGCGCGCGACACCTTCTTCCACGTGCCGGCGGTCTGAGGCACAGCCACAACCACAGCCACAGCGGCGCCGGCGGCGACCGCCTACGCGGTCGCGCGTTCACCCCCGACGGGGACACTTCAGCACAGGAAAGCGGGAAGCAGTTGACCCAGACGGTCCTCACCTCCGACATCCCGGCGTTCGTCGGCACTGGACGGCCACCGTTCGACGCCCGGGCGATCCACGAGCTGGTCGCCGAGCAGGCCGTGCGGGCCCCGCACGCGCCCGCCGTCACCTGCGACGGACGGACCCTGACCTACCGGCAGCTCGACGACCGCGCCAACCGGCTCGCCGGGCGGCTGCGGGCCGCCGGACTGGCGCCGGAGGGCGTCGTCGGCGTGCTGGTGCCGCGGTCGCCGGAGCTGATCGTGGCCCTGCTCGCCGTCCTCATCGCGGGCGGGGCGTACCTCGGGCTCGAACCGGACGACCCGGACGCCCGCCACGCGCTGCTGCTCGAAGACGCCGGCGCGGCCATGGTGATCACCGAGGAGGCCGCGGGGCCCGAGCTGCGGGAGCGGCTGCCCCACGCCGTCGTCACGGTGACGGAGGGCGACCCGGCGCAGGAGCCGGCCACCGGCCCGGCGGCCCCGGCCCGCCCCGGCGACCCGGACCGGCTCGCCTACGTCAGCTACACCTCCGGCTCCACCGGCGAGCCCAAGGGCGTCGGCGTGCCCCACCGGGCGGTCGACCGGCTCGTCCGGGGTGCGGACTGGGTGGACGTCCGCGCCGAGGACGTCTTCTTCCACCTCGCGCCGGTCGCGTTCGACGCCTCCACCTTCGAGATCTGGACCCCGCTCGTCAACGGCTGCCGGCTGGTCCTCTTCCCCCCGGTCGCCGTCACCCTGGAGCACGTGGCGCGGATCGTCCGCGCCGAGCGCGTGACGGTCCTGCTGCTGACCACCGGGCTCCTCCACCAGATGGTGAGCTCCCACCCGGAGGCGTTCGCCGACGTCCGGCACGTCCTCACCGGGGGCGACGTGGCCTCACCGGGTCACGTCCAGCACCTGCTGGCCCGCCACCCGGAGCTGCTCTTCACCAACGGCTACGGACCGACCGAGAACACCACGTACACGACCTGCTGGACCAGCAGCACCCTCCCCGAGCTGCGGAGCGTGCCGATCGGCCGCCCGATCAGCGGCACCAGGGTCGCCGTGCTCGACGACGAGCTCAGGCCGGTGCCCGTCGGCGAGTGCGGGGAGCTGTACGTGGCCGGGGCGGGCCTGGCCCGCGGCTACCTGGGCCGCCCGGCCGCGACCGCCGAACGGTTCCTGCCCGACCCGTTCGGCACCGAGCCCGGCGCCCGGATGTACCGGACCGGCGACCTCGTGCGCTGGCTGCCGGACGGCACGCTGGAGTTCGTCGGACGCGCGGACGACCAGGTCAAGGTCCAGGGCTACCGCGCCGAACCGCGCGCCGTCGAAGTCGAGTTGGAACGGCTCCCCGGCGTGCGGCACGCGGTCGTGCTGCCGCAGCCCGACCCGGCGGGCGGCACCCGGCTGCTGGCCTACGTCGTGCCCGCGGAACCCGGCCCGGAGGGCAACGCCGACCTCGGCCGGCGGCTGCGCCACGACCTGCGGGACAGCCTGCCGGACTATCTGATCCCCTGGGCGATCCTGGTCCGTCCCGAGCTGCCGGTGAACCGCAACGGCAAGATCGACCGCCGGGCCCTGCCCACCGCCACCCGGGTCCCGCGCAACGTGCCCAACGAGTTCGTCCCGCCCGTCACCGAGGTGCAGACCCGACTGGCCGACCTGTGGGGCGACGTCCTCGGCATCGAACCGGTCGGCGTCGACGACGACTTCTTCGACCTCGGCGGGCACTCCCTGCTGGCCACCGACCTCCTGGTCGCCACCCAGCGCGAGTTCGACGTGGACCTCCCCGCGCAGACCCTCTACATGTCGCCGACCGTCGCCGAGCTGGCGACGGCCCTCAGCGAGCGGCTGGGGACGGCGGGCCCGGACGGCCGGGCCGATGCGCCAGGCGGGCCGGCCGACGCGGCGGGGGAGGAGCGGCCCCGATGACGACGGTCCCCCCGACCGCGCGCTGCCCGGTCCTCGCCCCGCGGCCGGTCGACCTGATCGACCCCGACCTCTACCACGCGGGCGGGGCGCACGAGGCCTGGCGACGGCTGCGCCGCGAAGCCCCGGTGAGCTGGCAGCCGGTCGGCGACATCGGCTACTGGTCGGTCGTCGGCCACGCCGAGGCCAACCGGGTCCTGCGCGACCACGCCACGTTCACCTCCGAACAGGGCACCCTGCTCAACCTCCTCGGCAAGGGCGACCCCGCCGGCGGCCGCCAGATGGCCGCGACCGACCCGCCCCGGCACGCCCACCTGCGCGGCCCGCTCCAGCAGGCCCTGTCGATCAAGACGGTGGAGAACGACCGGGAGGCCATCCGCCGGGTCGTCGTCGACCTGCTCCGGCCGCTGGCCGACGGCGGCCCGTACGACTTCGCCGCCGCCATGGCCACCCTGCCGATGGCGGTCATCGGCACCATGATGGCGCTGCCGCAACAGGACTGGCCGCGGCTGGTCCGGCTCGCCCACGCCTGCATCGCCGCGGACGACCCCGAGTTCCAGCTCGCCGACGGGCCCCAGGCCACCCTGGTGACCGCCCACCGCGAACTGTTCGCCTACTTCCAGGACCTCGTCACCGAGCGCCGGCGCGCACCGGGCGACGACCTGGTCAGCGTGCTGCTCACCATGGAACTGGACGGACGCCGGCTGTCGCCGGGCGAGATCGTCTCCAACTGCTACAGCCTGCTGCTCGGTGCGACCGTCACCACCGCCCAGCCGCCGATCGCGGCGATGGCCGAACTGGCCGGCACCCCGGTCCTGGACGACTGGGCGGCCCACCCGGAGCTGCTCGGCAGCGGCGTGGAGGAGGCCCTGCGCTGGGCCTCGCCCACCCAGCACTTCATGCGCCACACCACCCGCGACGTCGAGGTCCGGGGCGTGCCGATCCCCGCGGGGGACGCGGTCGTCGTCTGGCTGGCCTCGGCCAACCGCGACGAGACCGTGTTCGCCGACCCGTACACCTTCGACATCCGACGGCGGCCCAACAAGCACATCGCCTTCGGCGTCGGCGCGCACTACTGCATCGGCCACACCGTCGCACGGGTCGCGCTGCGGATCCTGTTCGCCGAACTGCTCGGCCGGTTCACGGACTTCGAGCTCGCCGGGGCGCCGCGGCGGATGCGCTCGAACGTCATCGCGGGCTTCACCCACCTGCCGGTCACCGCGCGGACCCGGTAGGGCCCGACACTTTCACCGCAGCCGAACCCGACAAGAAACCCCACACGGAAGGTCATCAGTGGACGCTCCGACGGCCCGTACCCGCAACAAGTGGTTCCTGCGCGAGCCGTCGCCGGTGGTGCCGGCGCGGCTGTTCTGCCTGCCCTACTCCGGCTGCGGCGCCAGCATGTACCGCCAGTGGCCGTCCTCGGTCGACGGCGTCGAGGTCTGTCCCGTGCAACTGCCCGGCCGGGAGAACCGGATGCGCGAGCCCGCCCACACCACCTACGAGGCGCTGGCCGACGACCTCTGCGAGGCGCTGCGCCCCTACCTGGACCGGCCCTACGCCCTGTTCGGCCACTGCGGCTCCGCGCTGGCGGCCTACGAGACCGCCGTACGGCTGGTCCAGCGGGGCTGCCCCGCCCCGACCCGGCTGTTCGTCTCCTCCGAGGTCGCGCCGCAGGACGGCCCCTACGGCCGCTTCCTCGGCATGAACGACGACGAGCTGGCCGACGAACTGCGCGGGCTCGTCGCGGAGTTGGGCGGCACGCTGGAACCGAGCCTGCTCGCGCTCTACCTCGGCGTGCTGCGCAACGACGTCGACATGAACAAGCGCTACCACGTGGCCGAGCCGGTCCGGCTGCCGTGCCCGGTCACCGCCATCGGCTGGACCGAGGACACGGGCATCGAGCCGTCCCTGATGACCGGCTGGCCGGCCTGCGGCGACACCACCTTCGAACTCCTGGAAGGAGGCCACTACCGCTTCATCGAGGCGCCGGCGGACCTGCTGGCGCTGCTGGTCGCGGACCTGGCGCCCACCCGCTCCCGCACGTCCTGACGGCGGACCCGTCCGACCTCGGACGCGGCGCCCGACGCGACGTCCGAATGCCGCCAGCACACGGACCCTTCCACGGGTGACGATCGGGACAGCCCGACCGTACGCCGGCCACGGCCCGCCTTCCCGCGGCCCGTGCGTCTGCTCGCCCCCGCCCGTCGAAGGACCTCCCCGTGAACGACGCCCTCTTCGCCGTTGCCGAACCTGCCACCGCCGAACCTGACACCGCCGCGCAGGCCACCGCGGCACCCGCGCCGGGCCCGGCCTCCCCGGGCCCGGCCGCCCTGCCCGCGCTCGCCCCGGTCGACTGGCAGGACGTGCGGGAGCAGTTGGACCGGGACGGGGTGGCGCTCACCGGGCCGCTGCTGTCGCCCGCCCAGTGCCGGGAGCTCGCCGACACCTTCGACGACGACGGCCTGTTCCGCTCCACCGTGGTGATGCAGCGCTACGGCTTCGGCCGCGGCACCTACCGGTACTACGCCGACCCGGCCGCCGTACCGGTCCTGGACGCGCTGCGGGAGCGGCTGTACCCGCCGCTGGCGCGGATCGCCAACCAGTGGGCGGCGCGGCTGGGCGAGCGGACCTTCCCCCTCACCCTCGCCGAGCTGCACGCCGAGTGCGCCGCCGCGGGCCAGCACCGTCCCACCCCGCTGGTCCTGCGCTACGGTCCGGGCGACCACGCCTGCCTGCACCAGGACGTCTACGGCGACCTCGTCTTCCCGCTGCAGGCCACGATCATGCTGGAACGGCCCGGCGAGGACTTCACCGGCGGCGAGAACGTCTTCGTCGAACAGCGGCCCCGCTCGCAGTCCCGCGCGATCGTGGTGCGGCCGCGGCTCGGTCAGGCCCTGGTCTTCCCCGTCCAGCACCGCCCCGTCCAGGGCAGCCGCGGCTACCGGCGCCACCCGATGCGCCACGGCACCAACGCCGTCGAGTCCGGGCGCCGCACCACGCTCGGCGTGATCTTCCACAACGCCCGCTGACCGCGCGCCCGCCCGCTCACCACCAGGACACCCCGTGAACACCCTCGCCCCCGAGACCGTCCCCGACACCGCCGCCGGCAGCGTCCAGGCCGCCGTCCGCGCCCTCGACACCGCCGACTGGACCGCCCTGACCGCCGAACTCGACGTCCACGGCTGCGCCCCGACGCCCCGCCTGCTCGACCCCGCCCAGTGCCGGGAGCTCGCCGCGCTCTACGACCGGCCCGAACTGTTCCGCACCACCGTCGACATGGCCCGCCACCGCTTCGGCTCCGGCCAGTACCGCTATTTCACCCACAACCTGCCCGAACCCGTCGCCGCCCTGCGCGAGGCCCTCTACCCCCACCTGCTCACCGTCGCCCGTACCTGGGCCGACAAGCTCCGCCGCCCCGCCCCCTGGCCCGACACCCTCGCCGAGTGGACCGCCATGTGCCACGCCGCCGGCCAGGACAAGAGCTCCCAGATCCTGCTGCGCTACGGCCCCGGCGACTGGAACGCCCTGCACCGCGACGTCTTCGGCGACCTCGTCTTCCCCCTCCAGGTGGTCATCGGCCTCGACGCCCACGGCACCGACTACACCGGCGGCGAGTTCCTCCTCGTCGAACAGCGCCCCCGCGCCCAGTCCCGCGGCACCGCGACCGTCGTCCCCCAGGGGCACGGCCTGATCTTCACCACCCGCGACCGCCCCGTCCCCTCGGCCCGCGGCCACCGCGCCGGCCCCGTCCGCCACGGCGTCAGCACCGTGCGCAGCGGCCGCCGCCACACCCTCGGCCTCGTCTTCCACGACGCCTGAGGCCCCGCCGCCATGGCCGCCACCGGCACACCCGGGCCCACCGCCGACACCGCTGCGCCCACTGTCGGCACCGCCCCGGTCCCGTCCCGCCGCTACACCCTGACCGGACCCGACAACCGCCCCTACTCCAGCACCACGCCCGGCACCCTCGGCGGCCACCGCCGGGGCCGCCTCTACGGCCGCCTCGACTGCCCCTCCGCCCTGCGCACCATCGCCGCCGGCGGCTACGTGCGCCACCGCGTCTTCTTCGCCGACGAGGCCACCGCGATCGCCGCCGCCTACCGGCCCTGCTCGGTGTGCCTGCCCGAGAAGTACCGGCAGTGGAAGACCCGCCGGAAGGACCGCACCCCGTGAACACCCTCCCCGCACCCGACCGCTCCCCGCTCCTCCCCGAACCCGGGCCGACCGCCTACGGCGACCTCCCCGCACCCGCCCCCCACACCGCCCCCGAACTCGCGGCCCTGCTGCGCCTGCTCGCCGACCACCGCCGCCCGCCCCTGCACGGCGTCGCGATCGGCCACAGCCGCGACGACGCCTCCCGCGCGGCGGCCGCCGCCTTCGCCGACGCCTGGCAGGCCGCCGGCCACGCCGTCCTGGCCGTCGTCGACTGGCCCGAACAGGCCGCCTCCTGGCTGCGGCCCGCCCACCGCCTCACCGCCCCCGAGCCCGACGCCCTCGTCATCGCCGCCGCCCCGCTCGGCTGGGCCCAACTCGCCCGACGCCTGCGCCACAGCACCCCCTGGCGCCCGGACCGCACCTTCGGCTTCGCGTCCCTCGCCGAGCCGGTCGCCGCCGCGCTCGCCGGGCCCGGCGTCCTGGACGGCGTACGCGGCGCGAGCGCGGACGGCGGCACCTGGCGCATCGCCTCCGGCTGGACCGACTCCTTCCCGCCTGCCACCCCGGGCGCCGCCGCGTGACCACCACCCCCGCCCTGTTCGGCCCGCCGCCCGCCGGCTACGAGCGCCGCGAGATCGCGCCGGGCGCCGTCCACCTGCCCGGCTGGCTCACCCCCGACCGGCAGCGCGACCTCGTCGCCGCCTGCCGCGCCTGGGCCACCGGGCCCGTCCCGATCCGGCACACCCGGCTGCCGCGCGGCGGCGTCATGTCCGTACAGACCGTGTGCCTGGGCTGGCACTGGCAGCCGTACGCCTACACCCGCACCGCCGACGACGTGAACGGCCGCCGCGTCGCCCGCTTCCCCGACTGGCTCGCCGACCTCGGCCGCCGGGCGGTGGCCGACGCCTACCAGGACCCCGGCCAGGGCGCCGGCTACGAACCCGACGCCGCGCTGGTCAACTTCTACGACGCCGACGCCCGGCTCGGCATGCACCAGGACAAGGACGAGCGCTCGCTCGCCCCGGTGGTCTCCCTCAGCATCGGCGACACCTGCCTCTTCCGCTTCGGCAACACCCGTACCCGCAACCGGCCCTGGACCGACCTGACCCTCGCCTCCGGCGACCTGCTCGTCTTCGGCGGCCCCTCCCGCCTCGCGTACCACGCCGTGCCGAAGATCCTCCCCGGCACCGGCGACCCCGCCGTCGGCCCCGCCCGGGGCCGCCTCAACATCACCCTGCGCGTCACCGGACTCACCGACCCCGCCCCCGAGGCGACCGGAGCGGCCCCAGCCGGGGCCGCCCCCGTCGCCTCGCCGGAGTCGGGAACGCGCTACTGACGGGCCCCCACCGCCGCCCCGAGCCCGAGCAGCGCCACCCCGGCCACCCCCGACAGCCCCCGTTGCACCTTGCGCCGCAGCAGGACGCGCTGGATCGCGCCCAGGACCGCGACCACCACGACGTACCAGGCCAGGGCCAGCAGCCAGAACAGCCCGGCCAGGAGCACGTGCTGGGAGAGCTCGGACATGCCGGGCAGCTGGAACTGCGGGAAGAGGGAGAGGTAGAAGGCGGCGACCTTCGGGTTGAGCAGATTGCTCAGCAGGCCCTGGCGGAAGTCCGCCCCGCTGTCCGGCGCCCCGCCACCGCCGCCACGGCCGTGGCCGGCGGGCTGCGCGGCCGTCGCGTCGTCAGCTCCGTCCTCGCGTCGGCCGAGGCGGATGAAGTCGATCAGGGACCGGATGCCCAGGTAGGCGAGGTACAGGGCGCCGGCGATCCGCACGGCGGTGTAGAGCACTTCGGAGCCCGTGAGCAGCGCGGTCAGGCCCGCGACGGCCGCGCCGGCGAGGACCGCGTTGCCGAGCATGATGCCCATCGCGGTCGCGGCCGCGCCCCGGCGGCCGCCCCGTGCCGCGTTCCGCAGCAGGAGCACCAGGTCGGGGCCCGGAACAACGATGATCAGAAGAGAAGCGAGTACGAACGTCAGTAGCTGCGCAGTCATACACCAATCATGGCGCGGTTGAGAAGGGTTTTGGGCAAGTTGGTGAGAACGGCCGGTTCCTCCGTGTCCCGAAGCGTGGCGGTCGTCTGCATTCAGGGGACTTGTCCGTTCGACTGCCGCCGCCGTTCTCATATTCCGTCAGAATCCCTCTCAGCATGTGAGACCGGCGAAATCGGACCATGCGGTCCCTGGTCGATTCGCAGACTTACCGATGTGAATGCCACGAGGCCTTCCGCGCTTGTTAGAGTCGAATCACCCGAAGCAACCCGGGTCTCCGGAGTTCGGCATCCGGAGTCGCACGACTTCTTCCACCCGCACGCGACCGTGATGGAGTGAGATCGCATGAAGTCCCGACTCGACCGCTACGAGGAATTCATCGAGAAGGAGTACCGGGCCGGCCTGACGAAGCCCGACGAGTACTCGCTCGACGACGTCACCCCGGACCTTCGAAAGCGTCTCTCCGAAGGGAGGTTCAAGCGCATCGTCTTCACCGGAATGGGCTGCTCGGCCATCGTCTCGGATATCGTCCGCGGCTACTTCACGGAGATCGGCCTGCCCCTCGAAGTGCACGTCGTGAACGACTACGACTTCCGCTTCCTGGCCGCTCCCTCGGTCCTCGAGGACGAGGCGACCCTGTACATCATTAGCTCCTACAGCGGGCACTCGCAGGAGCCGGTCCTCGCCTACCAGCGGCTTCGCGCCGTCCGGGACCAGGTGCTCCTGCTCACCTCCGGCGGCAAACTGGCCGAGCTCGGGCGGGCGGACGGCGCCTCCATCGCCTACTGGCGGCTGCGCGAACCGGACCGCGAGTACCCGCTCTTCCACGTCTCGCAGTACTTCGCCATCCTGATGGACATGTTCCACGAATTCGGGGTGCTGAGCGACGACCACCACGCCCGGCTGGGCGAATTGGCGGGCCTGCTCGAGGCGGATTTCGAGGAGAACGGCCGCGAGGCCGCCCGTCGGATCGCCGACGCGAGCGAGGACGCGAACATCATCATGATCGCGTCCCCGAAATGGCACGAGAGCCTGCTCAAGCTGGCCAAGATGCACTTCAACGAGATGGCCATGGTTCCGACCGCCCGGAACTACTTCCACGAATTCTGCCACAGCGAGGTGGCCACGCTTTCCGACCCGGTGCGGAAGCACAGCACGGTCTGGTTCTCCGACGCGGACGACGACGAGTACACCCTCGCCAAGGGTGAGAACCTGCAGCGTCTGCTGACCGACGACCGACCGGAGAACCGGAACATCCGGTTCTCCCGGGTGCACCTTTCGGAGGGGGACTTCCTCCGGAAGTACTTCACCGCCCTCAACGTGGTGCAGCACGCGGCACTCCGCCTCGGCCGGCACCACGAGACGCGGTCGCGCGACCTCATCTCCGAATCCGCCGGAAACCCCTGGTACCACAGCACCACCATCGAGTCCGAGCTGACGGCGTAACACCCGGACGGAGAGAACGGAGAGGACTGTGGTGGCGGACATGGATGACACCAGTCCGCTGCACCTGTTCGACGTCACAGGCAAGGTGGCCCTGATCACTGGGGCCACCCGCGGGCTGGGCCAGGCCATCGCGGCCGGCCTGGCCCGCGCCGGTGCCAGAGTGATCGTCGCCGGGCGCAGCAGCGAAGCAGCAGACGCGGTCGCCGGCAAACTGGCCGTCGACGGAGGATCCGCCGTCGGTGTCGGGCTGGACGTGACGCGGGAGGCAGAGGTCGAGGACGTCCTCTCCCGTGCGGTGCGCGAACACGGCGGACTCGACATCGTCGTCAACAACGCCGGCATCATCGACAGGTTCCCGGCCGAGGACTACCCGGCCGAGACCTGGCAGCGCGTCATCGACACCAACCTGACCGGCGCGTTCCTCGTGTCACGCGCCGCCGGGAGGGCCATGCTCCGGCAGGGCAGCGGAAAGATCGTCAACATCGCATCGGTCCTGGCCCACAGCGGTGGCCGCAACGTCGTCGCCTACGCGGCGAGCAAGGGCGCGCTGGTACAGCTCACCCGCTCCTGTGCGGCGGAGTGGGCCGGGCGGGGCGTCCACGTGAACGCGATCGCCGCCGGCTACTTCGAGACGGACCTGACCGCCGGTCTGCGCACGGACGCGCAGCGCAGTGCGGGCCTGCTCACCCGGGTACCCGCCGGCCGTTGGGGCAGGCCCGAGGAGCTCGTCGGGACCGTGCTCTACCTGGCCTCGGAGGCGTCCAGCTACGTCCACGGAGCCGTCATCGAGGCGGACGGTGGATGGACCGCCGCATGAACAGTCACCGCATGAACAGTCAGCGCATGAACACCCACCGACCCCACGACCGGCCCGAACACGGGAGGAGGCACCGATGAAGCCGCACGCGCGGAGGCTCGACGGGTTCCGGCAGTCGACCATCAGGGCCATGACCGAGCGGTGCGTCGCCGTCGGCGGCATCAACCTCGGCCAGGGCCTGTCCCGCACGCCGCCCCCGGACGACCTGCTCGACCACGCGACCGCACACTTCGCGTCCGCCGACCACTCCTACAGCCCCGCCCACGGAGACGCCGTCCTCCGGCAGGCCGTCGCGCGGAAGCTGGCGGAGTACAACGGAGTCCACGTCGACCCGGAGCACGGGGTGGTGGCCACCATCGGCGCCACCGGCGCGTACAACGCGGCGGTACTGGCCCACCTCGACCCGGGAGACGGCCTGCTCCTGCCCGAACCCTTCTACGGCTACCACCGCACCGTGGCGGAGATCCACGGGGTCGTTCCCCAGCCGGTCAGGACGGACGCCCCCGGGTTCCGGATCGACAGGGCGGCCCTGGAGGCGGCCACGACGGACCGCACCAGGGCGATCGTGCTGTGCACACCCGGCAATCCGTCGGGCCACCGGATGCCACCGGACGAGATCGAGGAGGTGGCGCGCTTCGCAGCGGACCGGGACCTGCTGGTGATCACCGACGAGATCTACGAGCACCTCTACTACGGGGACGAACCGCACCGCTCGCCGGCGTCGTTCGACCTGCTGCGCGACCGCACGATCACAGTCTCCGGCCTCTCCAAGACCTACAGCATCCCCGGATGGCGGCTCGGCTACGCCGCCGGACCCCCGGAGCTGATCGCGCCGTTGCGCATCGCCGCCGACGCGCTCTCGGTGTGCGCCCCCACCCCGCTGCAGCAGATCGCGGCACGGGCGTTCACCCTGCCGGACTCCTTCTACGCGCGGACGCGCCAGGACTACCGCCGCAAGCGCGACCGGATCGCCGCGGCGTTCCGCGACGCGGGCCTCGCGACCAACGACCCGGAAGGCGCCTACTACCTCCTGGTGGACGGGACTCCGCTGGGCGGCGACAGCGGCGAGGTCGCGGAGACGATCCTGAGTGCCGCCGGCATCGCCACCATCCCGGCCGACGCGTTCCATCTCGGGCCGGCCCCTTATCCCTACGTCCGCGCGTGCTTCGCCCTGACCGACGCCGACATCCTCCGCGTGGAGGAACACCTCTCCGAGGTGAAGTGGCCCTGACCGCCGCGGTCATGCCGGCCGGCCGCCGCCCCACCGCGGCGAGGCACCGGCGCCCGCCCGCCTCGCCGGCGGCCGGCCGACAGCCGCGATCAGCACTGCCCAACGGGCCCGCCCCTGGCCGGGATTGGCGTACCTCTCCGCCCGCAGCACCGCGGACTCCGGCGTCCGGGCGGTACGCGACCGCTCTCCGGCGACCCCCTCCCTGTGGGCGGTCTGCGTCCGCGCCGGCGCATGGCGTGCGCCCGTCGCGCCACGGCATCCGGGCCAGCCCGAGACACCCTGCTCGTGCCGGGAAGTCCCCGTTCCCGGCCTCTGGAACGAGCTTCAGCGGCGTGAGCCGTAGCCCCAGTGGTGGTCCGGGTAGTCGCCGCACGGGTACTGCATCAGCGGGGCCTGCGGGGCGTTGCTGCCGTGCGAGACGGCGAGGCACTGGCGGCTGTTGCCGTTGACGAAGCGGATGCCGTGCGGCCACTTCTCGATCTTCCAGGCCTGCCCGGGGTTGTTCCGGCACGCCGACTGGACGACCTGGGCGGTGGCCTCGGTGCTGGAGTCCTGGACGGAGAGACAGAGGGCGCTGTTGTAGCTGACGATCCGGTAGTAGGAGTCGCCGTCGGCGTCCGTGTAGGCCTGCTGGGTCTGCCAGAAGTGGTCGGGGAAGTCCCCGCAGGGATACTGCTGGACCTGCGCGCCCTCCTCCCGGCTCCCGCCGGGCGTGGCGATGCACTGCAGGCTGTTGTTGTTCCTGATCGCCACCGATCCCGTCGGCGGGACGAGCGGGGTGCCGCCGAGGCGCCCCGGTGCCGGAACCGGAGCTGGAACCGGGAACGCGGAAGCGGAGGCGGTGGGCACCGGGGGCGGCGCGGGTCGGTCGCCCCCGGTCGAGGCCGGAGGGCCGGTGGCTTCCGACAGGGCACGGGGCGGCTCGCCGGGAACCGTCGGACCGGGCTGTGCCGCGGCGCTCCGAACCCCCGCCGCCGGAGCCGGCCCGCCGTCCGGTGGGGGTGCGGTCGACGCGGTGGCCGGACCGTCGCCGGGGGGCCGCGCCGACGGGCTGCCCGCCGGTGGTGCGGACGGGTCGGCGCTCGGACCGGGCGTCGGCGCGGCGTCGGTACCGACCGCCAGGGGGAGCGCTCCGGAGGAGGTGGGCACCGGGCGCAGCTGTACGCCCACCAGCACGCCCGCCAGGACCAGGGCCCCGGCCAGGACCGCCGCCGCGCCGACGGCCGCGCCCGTCCTGACGGCCCGACGCCCCGATGCCCCGGCGGGCTCGGCGGGGTAGAGCGGGTCGACGGGTGGAGGGCCGTCGAACGCCGGGCCCGGCGGGAAGAAGCCGGTCGGGCGATTGTCCGTGACCGTGACCAGCTCACCGCGGACAACCACGGCGGCGGTCGTCGCCGGGGCCATCCGGGCCACCTCCAGGTAGCGGCCGGCCAGGGCCGTGCGTACCGCGAGGAGGTCCGTGTGCAGGCGCCGGAGCACGGGCAGGTGCGCCGGCACCCCGTCGGCCACCGCGGGCTCCGTACCCGGCTGTCGGCCACCGTCGGCCCCGGCCGGCGACTGCTCCTGGTCGACCAGGAGCCCCATGGCGCGTTGCTCCTGCTCCGCGGTCCGCCGAGCGTCGTACGCGCTCTCCCGGATGCGGCGCACCTCGTCCAGGCAGCGCGTCGCCTCCAGCAGCCGGGCCCGCCGCTGCCCCGCATCGCCCCCGCCGGGCGGCAGCGGCGCGACGGGGGTCGGCCCGTCCGCTCCGGCGGAGCCCAGTTCACCCCGTAGCTCGGCCACGATGGCGATCAGCACGCGGATCAGTTCCTCCGCCTCCGCCACGCCGGCCTCGGCCTGCCGTTGCGCCTGCCTGGCCAGATCCAGTGCCTGCCGCGCGTCCGACCGCCCTGCCGCGGGCGACGGGAGCCCCCTGGCCGCCAGCCCGGCCCGTTCGTGCAGCTGACCGGCCCGGGCCAGGAGCACCGCCTGGGCCCGGGGGTCCGTCACGCGGTCGTGGATCAGCTGCCGGAGCAGGTGCCACGGGATGTCCTTCTCCGCGGAGCGGTACTCGCTCCAGCTGGTCCTGCCAGCCGGGTACCGGCGCGCGAGTTCGCGGACGGTGAGCCCGGAGGTCACCTCCCGCACCAGCCCGGCCAGGTCGTTCGCCTGCTCGGTCTCGCCCTTGAACCGCCCCTGTGGGCGTCCGGCGCTCCCCATTCCCTGCCCCCTGCCGTGTCCGTGGTCAATCCGGGTTGTCCGCTGTTCACCTGGGCCGCGGCCGAGTCTTGTAGATGGACAATCAAATACGCCCGCACTGTGGGAACTCCACCGGGTCTTCGGACAACTTGTCGGAGCCCGCCTGCGACGGGACACGCCGGCCGGGACCTCCGGTGCCGGAGCCGGGGCTGCGCCGTCCCGCGGCGGCGGTCACCCGACGGCCCCGGACCTTGGCAACCACCGCCCTCGAAGGAGTTCTCGATGATCAGGAAGCAGCTCGCGACGGTCCTCGCGGCCACCGTCCTCGCCGGAGGCTTCGTCGGCCTCTCCGCCGGCGCGGCCCACGCCTCCGCCCGGGTCAACAAGTGCGGGAGCGCGTACGACTTCAAGTGGAGCTGGGACATCACCGACAACTCCAGCGCGGCTCCGGTGGTCGGCTTCATCGACATCTACTACAACAGCGGGAACGGGTACAACTGTGCGATCGCCCGCGGGCGCGACGCGGCCGTCACCGGCCAGCACGAGATCTACGTCGCGATTCGGCGCTCCGGAACGGACGGCTGGATCGAGAACGGCGCCGGCAGCAACTACACCCAGTACGCGGGCCCGGTCTACGCGTATGCCAAGGGGGCCTGCATCGACTTCGTCGGTGGGCTGAAGTACAACGAGTTCACGGGGCAAGGGGGTTCGGGCTACGGTTCCAAGCACTGCGGCTGAACCATCGCCGGGCGGCAGGGCCCGTTCGAGCGGGCCGGGCGCCGCCCTCTGACGGGCGCCGGGGAGTCCGCACCACGGACCCCGAGCGCCGCGACCGGGCGGCCGACCGACGACAACGGGGGCGGTCGGCCGCCCGACGTACCACCCGGCGGCGACGCGATCCAGCAACGCACCACCCGCCGCCGGCAGTTCCGCGCGGATCGCGGCAGCGGTCCGCGAACCCCGGCACTCGAAGGAGTTCTCGATGATCAGGAAGCGTCTCGCGACGGTCCTCGCGGCCACGGTCCTCGCCGGAGGCTTCGTCGGCCTCTCCGCCGGCGCGGCCCACGCCTCCGCCCGGGTCAACAAGTGCGGGAGCGCGTACGACTTCAAGCGGAGCTGGGAGATCAACGACATCCACAACGTGGCCGCGGTGGTCGGCTTCATCGACATCTACTACAACAGCGGAAACGGGTACAACTGCGCGATCGCCCGCGGGAACGACGCGGTCGTCAGCGGCCAGCACGAGATCTTCGTCGAGATACGGCGCTCCCGCGACAGCACCTGGATCAAGGACGGTGTCGGCAGCAACTACACCCAGTACGCGGGCCCGGTCTACGCGTACGCCAAGGGGGCCTGCATCGACTTCATCGGGGGGCTGAAGTACAACGAGTTCTCCGGCATCGGTGACACCGGCTACAGCTTCGAGCACTGCGGCTGAGCCGTGGCCGGGCGGCAAGGCCCGCTGGAGCCGGTCCGGCCCGCCCGAGGCCCGCGCGCGTGGGGTGGGGTTATCCCCACCCCGCGCACGCCGGTCGCCACCATGGTTCGTGCCCACCCGCCGTTCCTAGCCTGGACCCCGTCGCTGACGGACACGATCCACGAGGGATGGCAGCACCATGGCAGCCCGCCACCACCGCCCGGAGTACGAACCGCCCGAGCCTCACGCCCCCGCCCGCCCCGCGATCGGACCGCGCGCGGTGCGGCGCGGCCACGGGCGCGGCGTCGGGACGGCGCACGTGGTGCGCGGGGTCGACCTCGCGCCGGGCCGCGGCAGCTCCACCGCCGCGTCGGGGGCGGCGGCATGAGCAACGGACTCGCGCGCGCCTCGGTGCGCTTCCGGCCGCCTTCCTTCGCGGGGACCTTCGTCGCCCTGCTGTTCGGCGCGGCGGTCATCATGGGCTGCGGCACCCTGTTGCAGACCGGCGTCACCGCGAGCGTGCCCCCGGTGCGCTACGCGCAGGCGCCGGTCGTCGTCGCGGCCGGTCCGGACATCGGGATCGTCCGCAAGGTCAACAAGAAGGAGAAGGCCGTCGATCGGCCGGTGCCCGACCGGCCCCGGGTGGACGCGGCCCTGGCCCAGCGCATCGCCGCCCTGCCCGGTGTCGCGGCGGCCCGTCCCGACACCGCCTTCCCGATCCAGCCGGGTCCGGCCGCACCCGGCCTGACCGGGCGCGGGTTCGCGGCGCTCGGCATCGCCGGCGGCGCGGACACCCTGGTCGAGGGCCGCGCCCCCGGCCCGGACGAGGTGGTCCTGGACGCCGCCACCGCACGGGACGCCCGGCTGGCACCCGGCGCGAGCCTCACCCTGGTCGCACCCGGCGGCAACGGCACCTACCGGATCTCCGGCCTGGCCGCGCCGCAGAACGCCGGCCCGACGGCCTGGTTCGCCGACGCGGTGGCCGGGCAGCTCTCCGGTCACCCCGGCCGGGTGGACGCCATCGCCGTCCAGCCGAGCGAGGGCGTCGGCGCCAAGGACCTCGCCCGCCGGCTCCGCGAGGCCCTGCGCGACACCGCCGGCCCGCAGGCCTCCGGGGCGTCGCCCACCGGGATCAGGGTGGTCACCGGCGAGGACCGCGGCTCCGTCGAGCAGCCTGGGCTCGGGCAGAGCCGGACGCTGCTGATCGCGATCGGCGGATCCTTCGGCGGCACCGCCACCATGACGGCCGTCTTCGTGGTGGTGTCCACCGTCGCCCTGGCCGTCGGTCAGCGGGCCCGCGAGTTCGCCCTGCTGCGCGCCGTCGGCGCGACCCCCCGCCAGATCCGCCGCACGGTCGCCACCGAGGCGATGCTGGTGGCACCCCTCGCCGGCCTGCTCGGCCTCGTCCCGGGCGTGGCGCTGGCCCGCTGGTGGTTCGACGGACTGGTCTCCCGCGGCGCCGTCCCCGAGGGCGTCGAACTGGACGTCGGAGCGGTCCCCGCGCTCGTCGCCGTCGCCACCTGCTCGCTGGCCGCGCTGGCCGCCGGCTACCTCGCCGCGCACCGTCCCTCCCGCCTGCGCCCCGGCCAGGCACTCGGAGAGGCCTCGGTGCCGGCCGGACGGGCGGGCGTGGTGCGGGCCCTCCTCGGTCTGGCGGCCGTCGTGGGCGGCGTCGTGCTGGCCGCCGTCGCCGCCGGCCTGAGCGGTGAGAACGCCGCCAACACCGCGCTCGGCGTGGTCATGTGCTTCCTGGTGGCCACCGCCCTGCTCGGCCCCTGGGTGGCCCGGGTCGCCGCCGGAGTGCTCGGCCTGCCGCTGCGGGCGGGTGCGGGCGGCACCGCCGGATCGCTGGCCGCCGACAACGCCCGGGCCGACGCCCGCCGGCTGACCTCCGCGATCACACCCATCGTGATGGTCAGCGCCTTCTGCGGCACCATGCTGTTCATCCAGAGCAGCGTCGGGCACGCCACCGGCGAACAGCTGCGTGCCGGGGTCGTCGCCGACCACGTGCTCGGCTCCACCGGTCGCGGTCTGCCCGCCGCCACCGCCGAACGGGCCGCCGAGGTGCCCGGCGTCGAAGCCGCCGTGGGCGTGCTGCGCACCGGAGCCGTCTACCGCTCCGACGGGAAGCTCCGCTCCGCCAACGCCCTCGGCGTGTCCGGCGATCCGGCGAGGCTGCCCCGGGTCCTCGACCTGGGCGTGCGCAGCGGCTCGCTCGCCGACCTCGCCCGGGGCACGGACACCGTCGCCCTCGACGCGGCCCTCGCCGACAGGCTCGGCCACAGCGTCGGCGACCGCGCCTCCTTCTGGCTCGGCGACGGCACCCAGGCGCGGCTGACGGTCGTCGCCACCTACGAACGCGGCCTAGGCTTCGGGCAGTTGATCCTGCCCCGGGCCGCCGTCGCCGCACACGCCGCCGTCGCCTACGACAGCCAGGTGCTCGTCGCGGACGCACCCGGAGCCGACCGCGCGGACGTCGCCGCCCGGCTGGCGAAGCTCCCCGCCGAGGCCTCTGCCACCGGGACCGCCACGGTCGTCGGGCTCACGGTGGCCGACCGCGCCGGGTACGTCGCGCAGACCGACCGCAGGCGCGAGGCCGGCGACTGGGCGAACTCCGTGATGGCGGCCGTCCTCGGCGGCTTCGCCGCGATCACCGCCGCCAACACCCTGGTGATGACCGTCCTGGACCGCGGCCGCGAGGTGGCCCTGCTCCGCCTCACCGGCGCCACCCGCCGCCAGATACGCGGCATGATGCGCTGGGAGGCCCTGCTGGTGGCCGCGACCGGGCTGCTGCTCGGAAGCCTGATCGCCTGGATCACCCTGGTCCCGATCGCCCGGGGCCTCGCCGACGCCCCGCCGTACGTCCCGCCCGGCACCGCCCTGCCGCTGGCCGCTGCGGCCGTGGCCCTCTGCCTCGCCGCGACGGCCCTGCCGGCCCGCGCCCTGCTGCGCTCCCGCCCGCTCGCGGCGAGCGGCCGGCGGTAGGCGGACAGGGGTAGGGGAACCGTCGGACCGGGGGCGGGACGCCCGGCCGTCTGCCGCCGGACGGGTGAACCCTGAGCGGGCCGGTTGGCGCCCCGGCTGCCGCTTCGCCACCATGACGTCCGCGAACGACCGTGCCCGTCCGTCCGACGCCGACGGCGGGCGGTGACCCGCCCGAGAGCCGCCGGTGCCTGCCGACCGCACCGCAGCCATCCGACGATCCCAGGGGGAACCGTTGCCCCAGACCGAGAACCTCACAACCACTGTCCCCGGAATGCGGCTGGTCCCGATGCACCGCATGGAGCTGCCGCCCGTGGGGCCGCCGCGCCGTGAGCAGCTGCCGAACGGCACTCCGATCTGGCTGGTCACGCGCTACGACGACGTCCGCCGGGCTCTCGTGGACGCCCGGTTCAAGCGGTCGCTGCTGTTCGCCCCGGACGCGCCGCCGCTGAGTGACACGCCCAATCTGGGCAGCGACCGGGACTCGATGTTCCACAAGGACGGGATCGAGCACCACCGGATGCGCCGCGTCTTCCAACGGGCGTTCACCCCCGGCGCGATCGAGCGGTCGCGTCCGTGGGTGACCTCCGTGGTCGACCGGCTGCTGGACGACCTCGTGCGGCTCGGCGCCCCGGCCGATCTGGTCACCGGGTACACCAGGCCGCTGCCGAGCGCGGTGATCGCCAGGATGATGGACCTCCCCGGCGAGGACCTCGGACGCGTCCGGGACTGGACCGAGCTCGCCTTCGCCACCGCCGACCGCGACCCCGCCGAAGTCATCCGCGCGATGCGGGAGTTCACCGCGTACGTGGCCGGGCTGCTCGCCGGCCGTCGGTGCGCACCCGGCGACGACCTGGTCAGCGCCATCGTCCGGGCCGCGGACCGCGAGGGTGAGGTGTCCGAGCGCCAACTGGTCAACCTCGTGTGCGGGTTGATGGTGGCCGGACACGAGACCAGCATGACCACGCTGGCCAACGCGGTGCTCTACCTGCTCGCCGAACGCCCCGACGCCTGGAGCCGCATCGGCTCGGACGAGGCGGCGGCCGCCCTGGCGGCGGAGCGGCTGCTGCACACCATCCCCCTTGGGGCCAACAGGGAACGCCCCGGAAGCCTCCTTCGTACCGCCGAGGAGGTCGAGCTGGGCGGCGTGACCATCGGTGCCGGCGACATCGTCGCGGCCGACCGCACCACCGCCGGCCGGGACCCGGGCGTTTTCCCACCCGATTCCCTCAGCCGGCTGTTCGACCCGCTGGAAGCCGGCACCCTGGCCTTCGGCGCCGGTCCCCACTTCTGCCCCGGCGCGTGGCTGGCCCGCCTCCAGATGCGGATCGCTCTCCACCGTCTCGCCGCCCGCCTGCCCGGCCTGCGCCTCACCCTGCCGACCACCGGGATCGAATGGCGGCTGGGCACCTCCACCCGCAGCCCCCTGCACCTGCCCGCCACCTGGTGACGAGCCGGACGGCACCGATGCTCCGGGACAGCCGTCCTCGTGAACGCCGGTGTCCCGGAGGCCAGGCGGTCGCCGTCGACGGAGACGGCGACGACCGGTCCACACAGCTCTTGACGATCACGTGGTGGCCGCACCCGCTTCCGGTGAGGGCGACGCAGGAGCGCAGAGTCACACGGAGTGCTGACGGAGGTACTGCTCGATCACGTCGGCGCCGCGTGTGACTCCACCGCTTCGCAGGATGGCTTGGCGCATTCCCGCAAGGCTGACGCGTACTGCCGGGTCTGAGGCGACCCTGTCGATCGCCGCCCGCAGTGCCTCGGCGCTCACCATGTCGGCGTCCAGGCGTTCGCCGAGCCCGAGTTCCCCCAGGCGCCCGGCGTTGGCAGCCTGCTCGGGTGTCCGCGGGACGGCGACGAGGCCGACCTCGTAATGCAGCGCCTCCATAACGGAGTTCATTCCGGCGTGCGATACGAAGGCGGTGGCATGGCGGAGTACCGCCAGTTGCGGGAACCGCGACCGGACGTCCACCCGGCTCGGGATGGCGCCGAGTACGGCGGCATCCGTATCGCCCACGGTCATCGCCAGCTGCCAGGGCCCGTCGGCGATGGCGTCGATGCAGGCGCGGTAGAACTCCGGGCGACCGTTGAAGACGGTGCCCAGTGAGACATACAGCAGTGGCGCGTCGGGGTCGGGCGGCGACCAGTGCTCGGTCTGCTCGCGACTGCCCATCGAGGGGCCGACGAAGTGAAATCGTTCGTCGAAGCTGTCAGCGGCCGGCTGGAACTCTCGCGGGACGAACACGAGGTTGAGCCCGTCCGCCATCGTCATGGTGTCGGCGACACCGAGCGGGACGCCGTACTCGGTGGAGAAGGCCTCACAGTCAGCGGCGAGCAAGGCCATCGCCGGATCGCCGGTGTCGAGCCCTGCGGTCAACTGCCGGTCCAGTGAGTACGCCTCGTTCGAGGCGAGGTGAGGGAAGCACTGCACGGCGGGGATCCCCAGCCTCCTGGCGATGGTCCGGGCAGGCCAGTTCGTCGTGTCGTAACAGATTGCGTCCACCGGCTCCGAGGCACAGTACTTCTGCAACACCGGGTAGGTCGCGCGCATTGCCGCGAAGTAGTGGCGTAACCAGCCGGCCACGGCCTCTGGGCCGATCTTCGATGGTGGTGTGAACGGCTCCAGCGGCGGCAGTTCCAACCAGCGTGCGCCGGCACTGGTGACCGTGGCGGCGTGGCCTGCTCCGGTGGCGTAGTCCACCTGGTGCCCGCGCCGTACGAGTTCCTCGACCAACGGCACCATTGGATTGATGTGTCCATGTCCGGCTAGGGTCATGAAGAGTAACTTCTTCAGCACAGGGACACCCTGGCAGCACCAGCGCCGCAACGCCATCGAGATTCGCGACTCGCCGCAGCCACCGGCGGCGATGATGCCCGGGCCGCCGTCGAGCCCCGCAGTTCGACGCCCTCGCCATCGGCGACCCCTGGTACACCGTTGGATCGGTCATCCGCGCTCTTTTCGTACGACTTTTCGGAGTGGACGGTCAATTGTGAGAGCGGCGTATTCATCTTTCCTGCGCGGATCCATTTCAGGAATCCGGTCGATAGCACATCACGGCGGCTGGATGTCAATTCGTCGGCGGCTTCGTCACGCTTACGGATTACCACGAGACATCTGGCCCCGATGTTTCATGGAACGATGCGACGGTACTGAAAAATGACGGACCGGCAGGGGAAGGAAAAGAACCATGGGAGCCTCTCGCGGCGGACCGATCGAATCCGGGCGGAGCACCCTGCTGTGACCGTCACCGTGGAGCAGACGCTGCACCACCAGACCGGCGCCGGCCTGCCCGTGCCGTTCGCCGTCGCCGGGACGGGGGTGTACCTTCCGCCGACCGTCGTGACCAACGAGCAGCTCACCCGCACCCTGGACACCAGTGACGAGTGGATCACCAGCCGCACCGGTATCCGTGAGCGCCGGCGGCTGGCCCCGGATCTGGCGACCTCCGACATGTGTGTCGCCGCGGCCCACCCGGCCCTGGAGGCCGCCGGGGTCGGGCCTGCCCAGCTGGACGCGGTCGTCGTCGCCTCCTACACCGGGGACCAGCCGCTCCTGTCGACCGCGTTGATCGTCAAGGACGCCCTCGGTGCCCACCGCGCCCTGTCCCTGGACGTCACCCAGGCGGCCTGTGCCTCCGGCGTCCAGGCCGTGCTGATCGCCGCCCACCTCCTGCAGAACCCCTCCATCGGCACCGTTCTGTTGCTCGCGGCCGACTGCGCCTCCAGGATCACCGATCCGACCGACCGGACCGCCGGGGTGTTCTTCGGAGACGCCGCGGCGGCCGTGGTGCTCACCCGCACCGACCAGGCCGGAGCGGGCCTGCTCTCCTACGACCTGGGCTCCCAGCTCTCCTACGGCGTCCAGATCCCCGCCGGGGGCTCCCGGCTGCCCACCACGGCGGCCACCGTCGCCGCCGGGGAGCACTACCTGCGGATGGACGGCCGCGCCGTCTGGAACACCGCCAGCACCCGCCTGCCCGAGAGCATCGCGAGCGCCGCGCACCGGGCCGGGGTGCCGGTCGACCGGATCCGGCACTTCTTCCTGCACCAGGCCAACCTGAACATCCTCACCGAGACCATGACCGCCCTGGGCGTTCCCCGCGAGCGCGTCCCCGTCACGGTCGACCGACTGGGCAACACCGGGTCGGCCGGGCTGTTCACCGCGCTCCACGCCACCATGGCCGAAGGTGCCCTGCTCCCGGGGGACACCTATGTGCTGTCGGGGATCGGAGCGGGATTCCAGTGGGGAACCCTCTGCCTCCGGCACGCCTGACCGGCAACAGCGAGGGGGTCAGCCGAGTTCGTTCCTGTGGACGACGCCGTCCTTGACGATCAGTCGCAGGTTCCGTTCGGGGTCGGCGAGGACGGACAGGTCGGTGGTCGGGTCGCCGTCGACGACCAGGAGGTCGGCCCAGGCGCCCGGCGCGATGACGCCGAGCGGTGCGGCACGGTAGGGGTCCCGGCGGCCGGACAGGCGGAACAGCTCGGCGTTGCCGGAGGTGGCCGTCCGCAGGGCCTCGACCGGGCCGAGGTGGCCGCCGAGCCGGACGAGCATCTCGTTCTGCCGGTGGGCCTTCCCGGGGTCGAAGACCAGGTCGGTGCCGAAGGCCAGCCGCACGCCGTGCCGCACCGCCCAGCCGATGGTGCGGGCGACGCCTTCGCAGACCTCGCGGTTCTTGCGGGCGCTGTCCGGCGAGGCGTAGTGGTGGTCGTCGACCTCGAACGGCTGGGTGCTGAGCCAGACGCCCTGCTCCGCGAGGTGGCGGACGGTGTCCTCGTCGAGGAGGTGCCCGTGCTCGACGCAGCGCACCCCGGCCCGCACCGCGCGGCGGACGCCTTCGGAGGTGTAGACGTGCACGGTCACGTAGGTGCCCCAGTCGGAGGCCGCGGCGACGGCGGCCTCCAGCTCGGCCGTGGTGAACTGCAGGACGTCCAGCGGGTCGAACTCGGAGCTGACGCCGCCGCCGGCCATCAGCTTGATCTGGGTGGCGCCCTTCCTGAGCTGTTCGCGCACCGCGGCGAGCACCCGTTCCGGCCCGTCGGCCACCCGGGTGAACCCGAGCTGCTCGCTCCGGGCCGGCGGCCCGCCCAGGGCGGTCGGGGCGTCGTGGACCGTCCCGAAGTCGCCGTGGCCGGAGGTCTGGGAGACGGCCGCCTGGCTCGGGTAGATCCGCGGGCCGGGAAACAGCCCGCGGTCCAGCACCCGCCGCAGCGGCTCGGTGTCGCCGGCCATGTCCCGCACCGTGGTGAAGCCGCGCATCAGCATGGAGCGGGCCGCGGCCAGGGCCTGGTAGTAGACGGTGCCGGTCGGCGCGAGCTGGAGCTCGGCCATGGTGCCGCCGGCCGCGAACAGGTGGACGTGGGCGTCGGTGAGCCCGGGGATGAGGGTGCGGCCTCCGCCGTCGAGCACCGTCGCGCCACCCGGGGGACCGGACGGGAAGGGGCGGCTCAGCACCACCTCCGCGATCCTGTCCCGCTCCACCCGGACGTACCCCGGCGCCGCCTCCGCTCCCGTCCCGTCGAAGACGCGCACGTTCGTCACCAGCAGCCCGGCACCCGCTCCGTCGACACCCATGCCGCCATCTTCGGCCGGTCACGGATCCGGGACCAGGGGGCCGGACGGATCGGGTCGGTCCGGCGGTGCCCGGCCGGCAGCCGACCGGCCCGGCCCCGGGTGCGTCCGGGGCCCGGAATGCCGGACTGTGGGGGAGTTGATCAGGGTGAGGGCACGAGCGGGCGGGAAAGAGAAGGCCAGGGGGCAGTTGTCGGACGCGCTGCTGTCGCGGAGGGCCGATGCGACGGGACGGACGAATGGCGAACTCCCTGCTCGCGGTGGTGAGCCGGGACTGGATCGGGGCGCCGGTCGCGCTGGCGGTGGCGGCGGCGGGCGGAGGCCTCCTCGCGGTGGGGGCGGCCTGGTCGGTGGCACTCGCTGGCCTGGCGCTGGCCGTCGGGGTGCTGCTGGCGGCCGGGGCCGTTCGGCACCTGGTGCTGGTGGCCCGGGAGGCGCGGGCGCATCCGCCGCCGGGGCGGTTGGTGGACGTGGGCGGTCACCGGATGCACGTCCTCGCCGAGGGGCGGGCCGGGGCGGGGCCGACGGTGGTCTGGATGCCCGGCGGGCACGCCCCCGGCGAGGACCTCCGCGAGCTGCACACGATGCTGTCGGCCCAGGCCCGGTCGGTGCTGGTCGACCGCCCGGGGACGGGCTGGAGCGACGTCGGGCCGTTCCCCCGGACGACGGCGGCCGAGGCGGCGGAGCTGCCGGCGGCGCTGGAGGCGGCGGGGGAGCGGGCACCCTTCGTGTTCGTCGGCCACTCCTTCGGCGGGCTGCTGGTCGCGAACGTGGCCAGGCGCCGGCCGGACCTGGTGGCGGGGCTCGTCCTGCTGGACCCGACCCCCCTGGAGGTCATCGCCTTCGCGCCGCCCAACGGGCAGCTCGCGGCGCTGCGCCGGGGCGTCCTGCTGATGGCGGTGCGGCAGCTGTTCGGCGCGCACCGGGGCCCCGGCGGCCGGACCGGGCCGTGCTGCGCCGCCGCGTCGATCTTCGCCGAGCTGTCGCCGTCCGGGCTGGCACAGGTGGGCTGGGACACCGTGGTGTACGACGGGGATCTCGGGGACCTGCCGCTGGTGCTGGTGGTACCGCGGGACCTGATCGGCGGCGAGGCGGTGCTGGCCGGTGCCCGGGACGCCGTCGAGGCCGAGCGGATCAGCCGCTTCTACCTCCGCAGCAGGGTCCGCTACCTGGCGGCGTCGACGGCGTCGAGGCTGGTGTACACACCGGCGGGGACGGGTCACGACTTCCCGCACGAGGCGCCCGAGTTCGTGGTCGGCGTGGTCGGGGACCTGGTGCGCGAGCTGCCCGCGATCAGCCCATGACCGTCCGCGCGGAGTCCGTCCGGACCGGGCGGCGGCGGGAGAAGGCGCCCAGGTCGACCACGGTGCCGGTGTGGTCGCAGCGGAAGTGCACCGGGTCGCCGTCGTGGTCGTGCCCGGCCTCGACCCGGTCGATCAGGGTGGCGAGGTAGCGGCCCACCAGCGGGGCGTTCTTGAACTGGTTGCCGCTGGTGCCCATCGCCACGTAGTAGCCGTCGAGGGCGGTGCGGTCGTAGATCGGGGTCCAGTCGTCGGCGACGTCGTACACGCCCGCCGCGCCGAGGGGCCGGTTGGGGACCCGGAGCGCCGGGAACCGGCGTGCCGCCCGGGTCACCTGGGTGCGGAAGCGCCGGGCGGTGGGGCGGGGATCGGCCCCGTCCGGGTCGTCGATCCACTCGTGCGGGTCGCAGTCCGGCTCGGTCCCGCCGACCAGGAGCTGCCCGCCGGGGGCCGTGCGGACGTAGGTGCCGACGTCGAGGTCGGCGACCAGGGGGAAGGGGTCGGCGGTCCGGACGTCCGGTGCGGGGACCTGGTGGACCTCCTCGCGCAGCGGACGCACACCGATCGTGAAGTCGTCGCCGACGCCCGCCAGCCGGTTGAGGCCGCCCGACCACGGGCCGGCGGCGTTGACCACGACGGGTGCGGCGATCCGCGAGCCGTCGGCCAGGCGGACGCCGGTGACCCGGTCCGCGTGCCGGTCGACGGCCACCACGGTGTGGTGGAGGAGGAGTCGGGTGCCCAGCGCGACCGCGGCGTCGGCGAGGTTCAGGGCGGCGAGCCGGGGGTCGTCGACGTATCCGGCGTCCGGGGTGAACAGGGCGCCGAGTTCGCCGGACGGGTCGGCGAAGAAGGCGTCGTCGTCCACCGGCTTCGGCGGCCAGTACCGTCCGGGGTCGATCCCGGGAAGGCGCTTGCGCAGCGTCGGGGCGTCCCACCGCTCGTACGGGACGCCGGCGCGCTCGAACAGGGCGGCGGTCTCGGAGGGGTCGACCTCGGGGGAGTCGAGCAGCACGGCGCCGGTGCGGTGGAAGGCGGCGAGCGGGCGGGGGCCGGTGAGCCGCAGGTGGTCGGGCCAGGACGTCCAGAGGTGCTGCGCCTCCCAGGCGGTGGCGACGCTCGCGAAGGTGGAGTAGTTGAAGCGGATGATCGCGCTGGAGGCGCTGGTGGACCCGTGGCCGACGGCGCCCGCCTTGTCCACGACGACCACCTGCCGCCCGGCGCGCGCGAGTTCGAGGGCGACGGCGGCGCCGATCACCCCGGCTCCGACGACCACGGCGTCCGGTCGAACGTCGGTCATGGCGGCCCCTCCCCGGGCGGCGGCGTGCGCAGGCTCGGCACGGCGGCGAGTAGCGTCCGAGTGTACGGGTGCCTCGGGGCGCGCAGGAGGGTTCCGGTGGGGGCGGTCTCGACGATCCGGCCGTGCCGCATGACCGCCACCGCGTCGGAGACGTGGCAGACCGCCGGCAGGTTGTGGCCGATGAACAGCATGGACAGCCCGAGCCGCCGCTGGAGTTCCCGGATCGTGTTGAGCACGGAGGCCTGCACCGAGACGTCGAGCGACGAGGTGATCTCGTCGGCGATCAGCAGGCCGGGTTCGACGGCCAGGGCGCGGGCGATGGCGACCCGTTGGCGCTGCCCGCCGGAGAGCCGGCGTGGCAGCCGGTCGGCGAGCCGCGGGTCCAGGCCGACGAGGCCGAGCAGTTCGGTGACGCGCTCGGCGCGGGCGGGCCGGTCGAGTCGGCGGAAGACGGTGGCCGCTTCGACGAGCGTCTGGCGGACCGTCATCCGCGGGTCGAGCGCGGTGTCCGGGTCCTGGAGGACGACCTGGACCAGGCGGCCGAGCCGGCGGCGGTCGCGGACGGTGCGGGTGCGGGCCTCCCGGCCGTCGAGCAGGACCCGGCCGGCGTGCACGGGGGTGAGGCCGACGATCGCGCGGGCCAGGCTCGACTTGCCGGAGCCGGACTCGCCCACGAGCCCGAGCGTCGTACCGGACGGGACCTCCAGCGAGACGCCGTCCACGGCGGTGACCGGGCCGCGCGGGCCGGGGTGGCGGACGGTGAGGCCGGTCACCTGGAGTTCGGTCATGACGCGGTCACCGTCTCCGGGTCCGCCGCCACCGGTACCGGGGACCAGCACGCGACCCGGTGGCCGGCGTCGAGGTCCTCCAGCGGCGGGGCCTGCTCGGCGCAGTGGTCCCGGCGGCGCGGGCAGCGGGGCTCGAACGCGCACCCCGGGGCGGGTAGCAGCGGGTCGGGCGGTGCGCCGTCGACGGTCCGCAGCGGCCGGTCGCGGTCGGCGGTGAGCTCCGGGACCGAGGCGACCAGGGCCCGGGTGTAGGGGTGCCGGGCGCCGTCGGCGAGGCGGTCGGCGGGCAGGGCCTCGACGATGGTGCCCGCGTACATCACCAGGACGCGTTCGCAGAACTCCCCGACGAGCGCGACGTCGTGGCTGATGAACAGGATCGCGGCGCCGGTGTCCCGCCGGATCTCGGACAGCAGCCCGGTGATCTGCCGCTGCACGGTGACGTCGAGCGCGGTGGTCGGCTCGTCGGCGATGATCAGGCCCGGACGCACCATCAGCCCGGAGGCGATCATCACGCGCTGGCGCTGGCCGCCGGAGAGCTGGTGGGGGCGGGAGCGCAGCAGCGCCGGGGGGAGGGCGACCCGGCGCAGCGCTTCGGCGGCCTCCGCGGCGGCCCGGGCACGGCTCGCGCCCCGGTGGGCCCGGACGGTCTCGGTGAGCTGGGTGGCGATCCGCAGGGACGGGTTGAGCGCCGAGGCCGGGTTCTGGAAGATCACCGCCAGGCCCGTCGCGAGGTGCCGGTCCCGTTCCTTCGGGGGCAGGGCGGCGAGGTCGGCCCCGAGCAGCCGCAGGGTGCGCCGGGGCGCCCGGGCGCCGTACGGCAGCAGGTCGGCGATGGCGAGCGCGGTGAGCGACTTGCCCGACCCCGACTCGCCGACGAGCCCGACGGTCTCGCCCGGCCGCAGGGCGAGGCTGACGCCGCGCACCGGCCGGATCACGCCGTCAGGGGTGGGGAGTTCGACGTGGAGGTCCTCGACCTGGAGCACCAGGCCGTCCTCGGCGGGGCCGCTCGCGGCGGGCGTCGGTACGGGCGTGCGCGGCGCCGGGCCGCGCCGGGCGACGCTCCCGGCCAGGACCTCGCCGAGCAGTTGGAAGGTCAGGGCCGCGTAGAGGATGGCCAGACCGGGTGCGAGGGCGGGCAGCGGCTCGGCGTAGACGCGGTCGAGCCCCTGGTTGAGGAGCTGTCCCCAGTCGTAGCCGGGCGGTTGGACGCCCAGGCCGAGGAAGCTCAGCCCGGAGAGCGCGACCAGGGAGGTCCCCGCCGCCGTGGTGGTGGCCAGGAGCAGCGGCTCGGCGATGTTGGGCAGGACGTGCCGCCACAGCAGCCGCAGGCGGCGCAGGCCGAGGACCCGGGCCGCGGCCAGGTGGTCGGTGCCCGCCACCCCGGCGGCGAGGGTCTGGGCGAGCCGGGCGAAGCCGGGGACGCCCGCGGCCGCGAGGGCCAGCATCGCCCCGGCGGCGCCCGCGCCGAACACGACCGCGAGGAACATCGCGACCAGGAGCGCCGGGAAGGCGAGCAGGAGGTTGACCAGTCCGGCGGTCAGCCGGCGGGCGCGCCGGCCGAGCACGGCGGTGGCGGCCCCGAGGAGGACCCCCGCGCTCGCGCCGAGCAGGACGGCCGCCAGCGCGAGCAGCAGGGAGGGCCGGGTGGCCGCCAGGACCCGGGCGAGCAGGTCCCGGCCGAGGTTGTCGGTGCCGAACGGGTGCCCCGCGGACGGCCCCTGGAGCACCGCCGAGGGGTCCGGGCGCTCGGCCGCCGCGCCCCAGACCAGCGGTCCGGCCAGCGCGAGCAGGACGAGCGAGGCCAGCATGACGGCGGTGACCCAGGCCATGGGCGAGCGCCGGAGGCCGGTCGGAAGGCTCATGGTCACATCTCCCTGATCGCCGAGCGGGGGTCGAGCACGGCGAGCAGCACGTCGACCAGGAGGCCGGCGAGCAGCACGGTGGTGCCCAGCACCAGCACCATCGCCTGGACCACCGGGTAGTCCTGGGCGACCACGGACTGCGCCAGGGCGGAGCCGATGCCGGGCCAGGCGAAGACCTTCTCGACCAGCACGGTGCCGGCGATCAGGCCGGGCAGCAGGCTCCCGGCGACGGTGAGCGCGGCGGTGGCCGTGTTCGGTGCCGCGTGCCGCAGGTAGTACCGCGCGGGGGACAGCCGTTTGCTCCGGGCGGTGCGCAGGTAGTCCTCGTCCAGCACCTTCAGCGCCTCCACCCGGACGATGCGCAGCAGGACGGCGGTGGGCGCGAGGGAGAGGGCGAGGACCGGCAGGACGAAGGACTCGACGCCCGCCGCACCGGCCACCGGGAGGAGTTGGAGGCCGACGGCCAGCAGCGCGGTGAGTCCGGCGGCCAGGACGAAGTCCGGGACCCCGGTCAGGCCGGCGGTGACGGCGGTGAACGCCAGCTCGGTGCGCGGGCGGCGGCCGTCGCGGGTGCGGACGGCGGCGAGCAGGCCGCCGGGCAGGGCGACGGCGAGGGTGGCCAGGAAGGCCAGCCCGGCGATCTCCAGGGTGGCGGGCAGCCGGGTGCCGACCAGCTCCGCGACCGGTGTCCCGGTGGTCAGCGAGGTGCCGAGGTCGCCGTGCAGGAGGCCGTCGAGGTAGTGCCGGTACTGGGACAGGAACGGCGCGTCGAGTCCGAGGCTGTGTCTGCGGGCGGCGACCAGGGCGGGGGCGGCGTCGACGCCGAGCGCGGCGCGGACCGGGTCGCCGGGGACGAGGCGGATCATCGCGAACGAGGCGGTGAGGACGACCGCGAGGGAGAGGAGCAGCCGGACGGTGCGGCGGCCGAGGAACACGGTCCAGGGGTGCCGCAGCAGGCGGGGTACGGACATGGTGGCCCCGGTCACTGGTGGAGGCGGATGCTGGTGGGGACGAGCTGGCCGCCGAAGGTGGTGGTGAAGGTGGTGCGGTGGCCGTACACGCCGCTGCGGCCGTCGGCGATCGGCAGGGCGTCGGCCGCGCGGAAGAGCGCGGCGGCGGCCCGGTTCCAGGTGCCGCAGCCCGTCGTGTCGGTCTCCCGGAGGGCCTGGGCGACCAGGGCGTCGTACTCGGGGTTGCGCACGCCCGCGAAGTTGAGGCCCTGGGCGGGGGTGGGGCCGGAGAAGAAGGGGATGAAGCCGACCGGCAGCGCGAAGCCCGGCGAGGTGCCGACCACCACGTCGAAGTCGGCGCTCTGGTACATGGCGTTGACGAGGGCGGGCAGGCTCTCGGTGACCAGGTCGACCCGCGCGCCGAGCGCCGTCCACTGCCGGGCCATCAGCTCGGCGACGGAGGAGAGGGTCGGGCCGAGGTCGGGGCTGGTGATCAGGCGGAGCCGCAGCGCCCGGCCGTCCTTGGTGAGCGGGCCGCCGGGGGAGCGGGTCCAGCCGGCCGCGCGCAGGGCCTCGGCGCCGGCCTGGGCGGGCAGGTTGGCGTCGGCGAGGTCGGCGTGGCAGACGGCGCCCTCGGCGCCGAGGGCGCCGGCGGGGCGGCCGGTGCCGCCGACGGCGACGTTGGCGAGCCCCTGGCGGTCGAGGGCGGAGACCAGGGCGCGGCGCAGCGCCGGGTCGGCGAGGGCCCGGCCGGGGCGCTGGTTGAAGAAGGTCAGCCCGACCACGGTGGCCACGTCGGTGACGGCCAGGCCGTGGCCGGTGAGCCGGGCGCGGTCGGGACCGTTCACGTTCGCGATGTCGACGCCGCCGGTGAGCAGCAGGTTCGCCGCGGTGGAGGCCTGGGGGACGACGGAGATGACGATGCGCGCGGGGAGGCCGGGCGCCGCGGTGCTCGCCCCGGCGGGCCCCCAGGTGTAGCCGTCGCGGACGGTGAACTCGTACGGGCCGCCGGGGGTGTAGCGGGTGAGCACGTAGGGGCCGGTGCCCTGGGTGGTGCGGTCCAGCGACCGGGGGTGGTCGAGGCCGGCCGGGCAGACGATCGGCAGCAGGCCGATGCTGCGGGTGAGGAACGGGAAGGGGGCGGTGGTGGTCGCCGACACCGTGCCGGTCGCGTCGTCGGCGGTGGCGGTGAACGGGACGTTCGGCAGGACGGTCTGGGCGCCGGCGAGCTGGTTGGCCGGGTCGCCCGCGTAGCTGAGGGACCGGGCGACGGCGGAGGCGGTGAGGGGTGTGCCGTCGGAGCAGGTGACGCCCGGGCGGAGGGTGAAGTCGGCGGTGGTGGCGGTGGCCTGCCAGGACGTGGCCAGGCCGGTGACCAGGGTGCCGTCGGGGGCGACGTTCACCAGGGAGTCGTAGGCGTAGCGGGCCTGGGAGGCGCCGAAGGTGGAGTACGGGTCGAAGCTCGGGGTCTCGCCGGCCGCCGCGATCCGGACGGTCCCGCGGTCCACCAGGGGGGTGCTCGTCGAGGACGTGGCAGTGCTGCCGCAGCCGCTGAGCGCGAGGGCGGCAGCGGTCAGGGTGGCCGCGAGGGCGGCCGGCGGGGGGCGACGGAGCATGGCGTCATGGTGCCACCGGGCCTTGGCGATGGCGAGTCAACTCACATGGGGGAAAGGCGTGTTCGATTCAAGGGGCGCAGTGCTCCCGCCTTGTGGGGAGCGGTGGGCGCCGGGGCGCGGGGCGCGGCGGCGGAGTGCCCCTGGTTCACTCTTTCGAGGGGTGTCGGGGCCTGTCCGCCGTCGGCCGGGTGACCTGGCCGTCCGCCATCGCCACACTGTGTCGACATGACGACGAACGATCCGGGCCGTGAGGTCGGCCACCTGGCGGACCGCTACTGGGAGTTCCTGCTGGAGCGGGAGCCGTTGCTGCGGGTCCGCCAGGGGCTCCCGGTCGACTCGCTGCCGGGGGCGTCGCTCGCCGAGTCCGAGGAGCGGGAGCGGTTCGCGGCCAGCGTGCTGGAGCGGATGCGGCCGCTGGACGGCGCGGAGCTGTCCGGAGCCGATGCCGACACCGCGGCCGTCCTCGTGGCGCTGGCGGAACAGGAGTTGCGCGCCCACCGGTGGTACTGGCTGACGCCCGCCGCCACGCCGTACCGGCTCTTCCCGCTGTCGCTGTACGTCGATGCCGTCCTGGGCGCCTTCCGATTCGCCGAACCAGCCGACGGTGAACGGTACGTGGCGCTGGTGCACGACCTCGCGCGGGTGGTCGGCTCGATCGGTGACAAGGTGGCCGGCCAGGCCGCGCGCGGCTTCCGGGTGCCGGCGCCGGCACTGGCCGGGGTGCGGACCACGGTCGAGGGCCTGCGGTCCTCCGCCGGGCGTCGGGTCACGGTGGCGGACGACCGGCTCGGTGGGCTCGGGCCGGCCGGGCGCGGACGCCTCCGGGACGGTGTGCGGCGGCTGGTGGAGGCCGAGTTGGCGCCGGCCTTCGACCGGCTGCTCGGGTGCGTCGACGACCCGGCGTACCCGGGAGGGGCGCCGCGGGACGTCGGGTGGGCGCACTACGAGGGCGGCGAGGAGGCCTACCGGGACTTCGTCCGGACCCACACCGGGAGCGACACCGGGCCCGAGCGGCTGCACGAGCTCGGCCGCGACCAGTGCCGCGAACTGGCCGAGCGGATGCGGGAGGTGCGCGAGGCCCTCGGCTTCCACGGCACCGAGGCCGGGTTCCACGAGCGGCTGCGGACCGAGCCCCGCTTGTACGCCCGGACGCCCGAGGAGGTCGAGGCCCGGTTCCGCGGCCACCTCGACCGGCTGGAGCCGCGGCTGCCGCAGTGGTTCGCCGTCCTGCCCGCCGCCCCGTACGGGCTGGCCCGGCTGGACCCGGCGCTGGAGCCGGGGATGACCTTCGGGTACTACGAGGCCCCGACCGCGGCCAGTGCCGTCGGGCGCTACCGCTACAACGGCTCGGACCTGGACCGGCGCTCCCTGATCGGCTCGGCCTCCCTGATCTACCACGAGCTCGCGCCCGGGCACCACTTCCACCTCGCCCGGCAGGCGGAGGACGCCGCGCTGCCGCGACTGCGCCGCGAGGCGGCGGAGTTCGGCGCGTTCAACGAGGGCTGGGCCGAGTACGCGGCGGGGCTCGGCTGGGAGATGGGCCTCTACGAGGACCCGTGGGACGCCTACGGGCGTCTCGCGCAGGAGCGGTTCACCGCGCAGCGGCTCGTCGTCGACACCGGGCTCAACCTCGGGACGATGGACCTGGCGGGGGCGCGGGACTTCATGCGCGCCAACTCCACCGAGGAGGACGGCCAGATCGCCTCGGACCTGTTGCGGTACTCGACGGACCTGCCGGGGCAGGCGCTCTCCTACCGCGCGGGCTACCTGGAGTTCGTCCGGCTGCGGGCGGAGGCGGAGGCCGGCCGGGGTGCCGGGTTCGACGTGCGGGCCTTCCACGAGGCGGTGTTGGGAGGTGGCGCGCTGCCGTTCCCCACTCTGCGCCGGCGGGTCGCGCGGGAGCTGAAGGTCGTAGCCGATCAATAAATATTACTATCTGACAAATTGCTTGGCGTACATACAAGCGATCGTTCTGGGTTATGTTCAGATTGCACTCGCACGAGTGAATCCCCTTGGGAGCATTTGGTTTTGGTGAGCTCGACTCGACTACGGTGACGGAGGATCGGGCGGTGGACCCCATCGGCGAGGAGTTTCGGTTCCGCGGGAAATCCGCGAGGGGAACCGGTCATCCCGCGAGGCGGGTACGTCCGTCCGTTCTGCTGTGTGCGCTCCGGAGTCCGAAGCGCCCGGATCCCCTGTCATCCGTCTGCGTAGAGAGATGGGAACACCATGCCGCCCGTAGTTCCGCCGTTCCTGATCGGTCTCGTCGTCGCGCCGCTGGCCAAGCGCCTCCTCAAGCCACTGGTGCGCGGTGTCGTCAAGACGTCCGTCGGCATCGTCATGGAGGTGAAGAAGGCCGCCCACGAGGCCGGCGAGAACATCCACGACCTCGCGGCCGAGGTGGCCGCCGACGTGGTGGCGGCCCAGGTCGCCTCCGGTGAGGGCCACCGCGCCGCGGAGGCCACTGCCCCGTTCGAAGAGAAGGCCGGGGCGACCGCCCCGGGCGACGCCGAGGCGAGGGCGCCGAAGATTCGCGCGAACGCCGGTGCCGGAAAGGCACACTGACGCACCATCATGTCCTGACCCGCCGCCTGGACGCACGCCGCGACCGAACTCGCGCGCCGTGTCCACGCGGCGGTCGGCCGAGGGCCTTCCGGCCGCATCGGCCGCCCGTTCAGAATTCCGCTCCGTCGCAGTGTTCCGTCATGCCCGATGGCGGATCGTCCGCGACCTCTGCAAACAGGTGATCGTACACATGCCATCTCTGCTGGGTGCCGCGGCCGGATTCCGCTCCGTGGATCCGGACGTGAGCCCGCGCTCGGTCATTCCGGGCCGCCAGCGCTGGGACGTCAAGCTGGTCCTCGGACGGCCGAGGACGGCCGAAGTCCTCGCGGCGGCGCTGCGTCGCGTCCCCGGGATCACCGAGGCGCAGGCGAACCCGATCACCGGTGGGGTCCTCGTCCGGCACGAACCGCGGCTGCCCGCCGCGGACGTCGGCCGGATCCTGCGCCGGGTGGTCGCCCGGGTCGCGGCGGGTCCCGTCAGGACCGCCCCGCCGGTGGCGGCCCGGCCCGCCGCCGGACCGGGGACGCGGCCGGACCGCGTTCCCGTCCTGCGCCCCGTCCTCGCCGTGGGCGGCGGGGCGGCGGCCGGCCTCGCGCTGATCCGCGGGTCGGCGCTGAGCAGGCAGCTGGTGGCACTCGGCGGGGTCGCCGTCGCGACGGCCGCCGTCGTCCGGACGGCATGGCGTCGAGCGGTCGAGCGGACCAGGGAGCTGTCCGGGTCCGGCAGCGGCCGGCACCCGCTGCGGGAGGTCGTCGGGCCGCACCGCCGGCGCCTCTACCGGGCCTCCGCGCTCTCGGTCGCCTGCCAGGTCTCGGAGATGGCGCTCGGCACCTTCCTCGGCTGGACCGCCCTGGTCCTCATCAAGGGCGAGGCCGCGCCGCTGGTCCGCTTCGGGCTGACCACCGCCGCCTCCCAACTCTGGGGCCTGGCAGGGCTGGTGACCGTCGCCTGCGCCGCCGTGGCAGGCCTCTCGTACGCCTCGAACCTCCAGTGGCGCGGGCTCGGCCAGGACATCGAGCACGACTGGCGCGGCCGCACCTACGCCCATGTGCAGCACCTCGAACTGGGGCAGCTGGAAGGCGAGCGGACCAGCCGGATCGCCGGCGTGCTCACCGACGACGTCCGGCAGCTGGGCAGCTTCTTCGCCACCTCGGCCAACGACGTGCTGCAACTGGGCACCAGCCTGGCCCTGTTGGTGCCGGCGTTCCTGCTGCTGGCCCCGCAGATCGCCTGGATCGCGTTCCTGCCGATCCCGGTCATCGCCTGGCTGTCGCTCCGCTACCAGGACAGGGCCGCGACCGACTACGCCGTCTCCGGCGAGCGCCGGGCCAGGCTGCACAGCCAGCTGGTGAACACCCTGGAGGCCGGCGCCACCGTCAAGAGCTTCTGCACCGAGGACTACGAGGCCGAGCGCATCGACCGGCTCAGCGGGGAAGCCCAGGAGAGCAACCGGCAGACCGACCGGGGCACGATCCGGCACGCCGAGGTCGTCCGGGTCTGCACGACGAGTTCGATGGCCGGCACCCTGCTGCTCGGCGGCCGCTCGGTGCTCGACGGCACCCTGCGGTTCGAGGTGTTCAGCCCGCTCATCGGGCTGCCGCAGATGGTGATGCTGCGGATGAACCGGCTCGGCGGCATCGTCGACCAGTACCAGCGCACGCTCGCCGCCTACGACCGGGTCCACCGGCTGGAGGCCCTGCCCGCCGAGACCGAGGGCACCGGGGGAGCGCTCGACGTCGCGACGGTGAAGGGCGAGATCGTCCTCGACGGCGTGACCTTCGCCTACCCCGGACGGCCGCCGGTCCTGGAGGACCTCTCGCTGACCATCCCCGCCGGGCAGGTCACCGCCCTCGTCGGCGCCACCGGCTCCGGCAAGACCACCGTCGCCAAGCTGCTGATGCGCTTCCAGGACGCGGAGTCCGGCAGCGTGCTGCTCGACGGTCGGGACGTGCGCGACCTGCGCCGACGCGACCTGCGCCACGCGATCGGGTTCGTCGCCCAGGACGCCTTCCTCTTCGACGGCACCATCGCCGACAATATCCGCTACGGCAGTTTCGGCGCCTCGGACGAGGCCCTGGTGGAGGCGGCCACGATGGCCGAGGCCCACACCTTCATCGCGACGCTGCCGGACGGCTACGACACCGTGATCGGTGAACGCGGCGCCGCCCTCTCGGGCGGCCAGCGGCAGCGGATCGCCCTGGCCCGGGCGATCCTCAAGGACTCGCCGGTCGTCGTCCTCGACGAGGCCACCTCGGCCGTCGACAACGAGACCGAGGCCGCCATCCAGCGCACGCTCCGGGTCTTCGCGGCCGACCGCACGATGGTCGTGATCGCCCACCGGCTCTCCACCGTCCGCCACGCGGACCGGATCTACGTCATGGACAAGGGCGGCGTCGTGGCCGAACAGGGCACCCACGACGAACTCATCGCCCGGCACGGACTCTACGCATCCCTCTGGCAACTCCAGGCCGGCGAACTCGCCGCCTGACCGCACCAGGCCGCTCCGCTCGCCGACAGCGTGATGCCACCGACCAGGCCGCTCCGCTCGCCGACAGCGTGATGCCACCGACCAGGCCGCTCCGCTCGCCGACAGCGTGATGCCACCCACCCGGCCGCTCCGCCCGCCGACAGCGTGACGCCACCGCAGTCGGCGCGTCCTGCGCGCCTGCCCGCCCACACTCTTCCGGAGGTCTTCCCATGTCCCGTCGCGACGGCGACGTCCTTCCCCTGACCGGGGCCCAGCGCGAGATCTGGCTCGCCGAACAGCGCTCCCGGACACCGATCCCCGGCTACCGCGTCGGCGAGTGCCTGGAGATCCACGGGCCGGTCGACGCCGGGCTGTTCGAGACGGCGCTGCGCCGGGTGGTCGACGAGGTCGACGCCCTGCACGTGACCTTCGTCGACGACGGCGAGGGCCCGCGCCAGGTCCTCCGCGAGACCTGGGACTGGGCACCGGCCCACCTGGACCTCAGCGAGGAGCCCGAGCCCCGTGCGGCGGCCCTGGAGTGGATGGAGCGGGACCTGCTGCGCCCGCTGGACCTCGCGCGCGACCCGCTGTTCGGGCACGCGCTGGTCAGGCTGTCGCCGACCGAGTACCTCTGGTACCTGAACTACCACCACGTGGTGCTGGACGCGATCAGCAGCTCCATGGTCCGCGGGCGGGTCGGCGAGGTGTACTCGGCGCTGGCCGACGGCGGCCCGGTGCCGCCGTGCCCGTTCGGCCCGCTGCGGGACCTGGTCGACAGCGACGCCGCCTACCGCGCGTCGGCGGACTTCACCGCCGACCGCGACTACTGGACGGAACGATTCGCCGACCGGCCGGAACCGACCCGGCTGACCCGCACGGCCCCGACCGACCCGGACCGCGCGCTCCGGCTGGCCGAGGAGCGGGAACTGCGGCGCCCGGACGCGCTGCGCGCCGCGGCGGCGAGGACCGGCGTCCGCTGGTCCCGCCTGGTGGTCGCGGCGGCGGCGCTCTACGCGCACCGGCTGACCGGAACGCGGGACGTGGTGCTCGCCCTCCCCGTCACGGCCCGGCGGTCCGCCGACCGCGACCTGACGGCGGTGCCCGGCACGATGTCCAACGTGGTGCCCCTGCGGCTGACCGTACGACCGGACATGCCGTGGGGCGACCTCATCGCCCAGGCGGCGCGGGAGGTCGAGGCGGCCGTCGCGCACGAGCGGTACCGCAGCGAGGACCTGCTGCGGGACCTCGGGGCCCCCGGCAGCATCGGGACGGCGTTCCCGCTGATCGTCAACATCATGGCGTTCAACTCCCGGCCGACCTTCGCCGGGCACCCCGCCTCCGTGCACCACTTCGTGTCGGGGTCGACCAGCGACCTGGCCGTCTGGGTGTTCGACTACCGGGACGGCAACCCGCCGCTGCTCAGGCTGCACGGCTCGCCCGAGGCGTACGGCGCGGACGACCTCGCCGCCCACCAGCGGCGGCTGATCGCCCTGCTCGACGCCGTCGCGGACTGCGACCCGGGCGAGCCGCTGAGCCGGATCGATCTGCTCACCGCCGAGGAGCACCGCGAGGTGGCCGCCCTCGGTACCGGGCCGACGGCGGAAGTCCCGGCCGAGACCCTGCCGGAGCTGTTCCGCAAGCACGCGCGGGCCACGCCGGACGCCGTCGCGGTGGTGGGGCCGGAAGCGTCGCTGACGTACGGGGAGCTGGACGCGCGGGCGAACCGGCTGGCGCACGCGCTGATCGCGCGGGGCGCCGGGCCGGAGCGGTTGGTGGCGGTGGCGCTGCCGAGGTCGGCCGAACTGGTCGTGGCGATCCTCGCGGTGCTGAAGACCGGGGCGGCCTACGTCCCGGTCGATCCCGAGTACCCCGCCGCCCGGATCGCCCACCTGCTCGACGACGCCCGCCCGGCCCTGGTGGTGACCGACACCCGCAGCGCGGGGCGGCTGCCGGGGGAGGGCTCCGTCGACCGGCTGGTCCTCGACGACCCGGCGACGGCCGACCTGGTGAACGACCAGTCGCCGGCCGACCCGATGGCGGCCGTCGACCCGGGCCACCCGGCGTACGTCATCCACACCTCCGGCTCCACCGGCCGGCCCAAGGGCGTGGCGCCGACCCACGGCGGCCTGCTCAACCTGCTCACCGACCTCCGGCAGGTCCACCTCCCGCCGGTGACGGGTGACCGGCCGCGGCGGCGGGTGGCCCTGACCACGTCGGTGTCCTTCGACGCCTCGTGGAACCAGCTGCTCGCCCTGTTCGCGGGCCACGAGCTGCACGTCCTGGACCACGAGACCTGGACCGATCCCGACGCCTTCGTCGGCTACGCGGCGCGCCACGGGCTGGACTACGTCGAAGCCACCCCGTCCTACCTCCAGGTCCTGGTCGCCCACGGGCTCCTGGCCGACGGGAACCGGCGCCCGGCGGTGGTCGCGGCCGGCGGCGAGGCCGTCCCGGAGCAGCTGTGGGGGGAACTGCGGGCGGCGGACGGGGTGTCCTGCCTCAACCTGTACGGACCGTCCGAGTGCACCGTCAACCCGGTGGTCGCCTCCGTGGGGTCGAGCCCGCTCCCGGTCATCGGCCGGCCCGCCACCAACGTCCGGCTCCACGTGCTCGACGGCGCCCTGCGGCCGCTGCCGGCCGGCACGCCCGGCGAGCTGTACATCGCCGGGCCCGGCCTGGCCCGCGGCTACCTGAACCGGCCGGGCCTCACCGCCGGACGGTTCGTCGCCGATCCGTACGGTCCGGCCGGCTCGCGCATGTACCGCACCGGCGACCTGGTGCGCTGGAACGCCGAGGGGCAGCTGGAGTTCCTCGGGCGCACCGACGACCAGGTCAAGGTCCGCGGCTTCCGGGTGGAGCTCGGCGAGGTCGAGGCCGTCCTCGCCGAGCACCCGCTGGTCGCCGGGGCCGCCGCCGTGGTGCGCACCGAGGACGAGCCCCGGCTGGTCGCCTACGCCGTCGCCGAGCCCGGCGCCACGGTCACCGACACCGCCCTGCGCGAACACCTCCGGGAGCGGCTGCCCAAGCACATGGTGCCCTCGGCCTTCGTGCTGCTGGACGCCCTGCCCTTGACGCCGAACGGGAAGCTCGACCGGCGGGCCCTCCCCGCGCCCGACCGGCAGCCCACCGACCGGGGCCGTGCCCCGCGCACCGCGACCGAGCAGCTGCTCGCCGGGCTGTTCGCCGAGGTGCTCGGCGTACCGGAGGTCGGCGCCGACGACGACTTCTTCGACCTCGGCGGGCACTCCCTGCTGGCCACCCGGTTGGTCGCCCGGGCCCGGTCGGTGCTGGGCGTGGAGCTGGGGCTGCGCGACCTGTTCGACGCGCCGACGGTGGCGGGACTGGCCGCGGCGGTGGACGTCGCGGGCCGGGCCCGCCCGGCACTCGGGCGGCGCGAGCGGCCCGCGGCCGTCCCGCTGTCCTTCGCGCAGCGCCGGCTGTGGTTCCTGCACCGCATGGAGGGCCCGAGCGCCACGTACAACATCCCGCTGGCGCTGCGGCTCGGCGGAACCCTCGACCAGCGGGCCCTGGACGCCGCCCTGGCGGACCTGGTCGAGCGGCACGAGAGCCTGCGCACCGTCTTCCCGGTGGTCGACGGCGTGCCGTGCCAGCGGGTCCTGGAGGCCGACGAGGCCCGGCCGGGGCTGCGGGTCACCGAGGCCGGCGGGCGCGAGCTGCCGGACCTGCTGGGAGAGGCGGCGCGGTACGGCTTCGAGCTCGCCGAGGAGCCGCCGCTGCGCGCCGAGCTGTTCCGGCTCGGCGCCGAGGAGCACGTGCTGCTGCTGGTCGTGCACCACATCGCCGGTGACGGCTGGTCGGCGGGGCCGCTCCTGCGGGACCTGCGGACCGCCTACGCGGCCCGTACCGGGGGCGCGAAGCCGCAGTGGTCGCCGCTGCCCGTCCAGTACGCCGACTACGCCCTCTGGCAGCGGGAGCTGCTCGGTGACGGCGCCGACCCGGACAGCCTGCTGAGCGGCCAGCTCGCCTACTGGCGGGAGCGGTTGGCGGACCTGCCCGAGCAGGTGGAGCTGCCGTTCGACCGGCCCCGTCCGGCGGTGATGTCCTACCGGGGCGCCCACCTGCCGGTGCGGATCGACGCCGAGCTGCACCAGGGCCTGCGCGACCTCGCCCGCGACGGCGGCGCCAGCCTCTTCATGGTGCTCCAGGCCGGGCTGGCCGCCCTGCTGGGCAAGCTCGGCGCGGGCAGCGACGTCCCGATCGGCACCCCGATCGCCGGCCGCACCGACGAGGCCCTGGACGACCTGGTCGGCTTCTTCGTCAACACCCTGGTGCTGCGCACCGACCTGTCCGGCGACCCGTCCTTCACCGAACTGCTGGGCCGGGTGCGCTCCGACGCGCTGGCCGCGTACGCCCACCAGGACGTGCCGTTCGAGCACCTCGTGGAGGCGCTGAACCCGACCCGCACCCTGGCGCACCACCCGCTGTTCCAGACCATGCTCGCCCTGCAGAACGCGCCGCTCGACACCGTCGACCTGCCCGGGCTGCGGGTGACGACCGACCTGGTGCACACCGGGACGGCCAAGTGCGACCTGACCTTCATCCTGGCCGAACAGCCCGAGGGCCTCTCGGGCGTCCTGGAGTACAGCACCGACCTGTTCGACGAGGCCACCGCGGCGGGCATCGTCGACCGGTGGCTGCGGCTGCTGCGCGCCGTCGTCGCCGACCCGGGCCGACGGATCGGCCGGGTGGACGTGCTGTCCGCCGACGAGCTCCGCACGCTGCTCCCGGCCCGTACCGAGGAGGAGGACGCGCCGGAAGGCAGCCTGACCGCGCTCTTCGAGCGGCAGGTCCGTACCGACCCGGCCGCCGTAGCCCTCACGGATGGTGAAGCAACCTTCTCCTACGGCGAGTTGAACGCCCGAGCCAACCGGCTCGCGCACGCGCTCATCGACCGGGGCGTGGGCCCGGAGCAGCTGGTGGCCCTGGCCCTGCCGCGCTCGGCGGAGCTGGTCGTGGCCGTCCTCGCGGTGCTCAAGGCCGGCGGCGCCTACGTGCCGGTGGACCCGACGTATCCGGCGGCCCGGATCTCCTACCTGCTCCAGGACACCCGGCCCGCGCTGCTCGTCACCACGAGCGCCGTCGGCGAGCTGCCGGGGGCGGACCACCTGGACCGGCTGCTGCTGGACTCCGCCGACCTGGACGGGCGGCCGGACGCAGACCCGGGGGTCGCCGTCGACCCCGGCCACGCCGCCTACGTCATCCACACCTCCGGCTCCACCGGCAACCCCAAGGGCGTCGTGGTCCCGCACCGCAACGTGGTGCGCCTGTTCCGGACGACGGAGGAGCTGTTCGGCTTCACCGCCGCCGACGTCTGGACGCTCTTCCACTCCTACGCCTTCGACTTCTCCGTCTGGGAGCTGTGGGGCCCGCTGCTGCACGGCGGCAGGCTGGTGGTCGTGGACCACGAGACCAGCCGCTCGCCCGGCCGGTTCCTGGAGCTCCTCGCCCGCGAGCGGGTGACCGTCCTCAACCAGACGCCGTCCGCCTTCTATCAGCTGATGCAGGCGGACGCCGAGCATCCGCGTGAACTCGCCCTGCGCACCGTCGTGTTCGGCGGCGAGGCGCTGGAGCACGCCCGGCTGGCGAGCTGGTACGAGCGGCACCCGGAGGACGCGCCGCGGCTGGTCAACATGTACGGCATCACCGAGACCACCGTGCACGTCACCCACGCCGCGCTCGACCCCGTCGGCACCGGCGCCGGCGGGATCGGCGCGGCCCTCCCGGACCTGCGGACGTACGTGCTCGACGACGGCCTGCGGCCGGTGGCCCCGGGCGTGCCCGGCGAGCTGTACGTCGCGGGCCCCGGCCTGGCGCGCGGCTACCTGAACCGGCCCGGCCTCACCGCCGGACGGTTCGTCGCGGACCCGTTCGGACCGGCCGGATCGCGGATGTACCGCAGCGGCGACGTGGTGCGCCGCGCGGCCGACGGCGGCCTGAGCTACGTCGGCCGGGCCGACCAGCAGGTGAAGGTGCGCGGCTTCCGGATCGAGCTCGGCGAGATCGAGGCGGCGATGGCCGCGCACCCCGGCGTCGGCCAGGTCGCCGTCCTCGCCCGGCAGGACCGCGCCGACGACACCCGGCTGGTCGCCTACCTGGTGCCGGCCCCGGGCGCCGAACCGCGCCCGGCCGAGTTGCGCGAGCACCTCGCCGAGCGGCTGCCGGAGCACATGGTGCCCTCGGCGTTCGTCGCGCTGGACGCGCTGCCGCTGACCGCCAACGGCAAGCTGGACCACCGGGCCCTGCCCGCCCCCGACCTCGCCCCGGCGTCGGCCGGCCGCGCCCCGCGCACCCCGCAGGAGCAGGTGCTCTGCGAGCTGTTCGCCGAGGTCCTGGGCTTGGCGTCGGCCGGCGTCGAGGACGGCTTCTTCGACCTCGGCGGGCACTCCCTGCTCGCCACCCGCCTGGCCGCCCGGATCCGCGCGACGCTCGGCGTGGAGATGCCGCTGCGCACCCTGTTCGAGGCGCCGACCCCGGCCGCCCTGGCCGCCGCCCTGGTGGCGGCCGGACCGGCGCAGACCGCCCTGGTGCGGCGCGAGCGCCCCGAGGCGGTCCCGCTGTCCTTCGCGCAGCGGCGGCTCTGGTTCCTGCACCAGCTGGAGGGCGCCGGCGCGAACTACCACATCGCGCTGGCCTGGCGGCTGTCCGGGGAGCTGGATCGGCGGGCCCTGGAGGCCGCCCTCGCGGACGTGGTCGGACGGCACGAGAGCCTGCGGACCGTCTTCCCGGCCGTCGACGGCGTCCCGCACCAGCGGGTACTGGACGTCGTGGCGGCCCGCCCGCGGCTGCTCGTGAGCCGAGCCACGGAGGCCGGGCTGCCCACCCTGATGGCGGCGGCGAAGGACCGGCCGTTCGACCTGGCGGCCGACGCGCCGCTGCGGGTCGAGCTGTTCGAACTGGCGCCGGACGAGCACGTGTTCCAGCTGGTGCTCCACCACATCGCGGGTGACGGCTGGTCGCTGGGCCCGCTCACGCAGGACCTGACCGCCGCCTACGCGGCGCGCCGCCGCGGCGAGGCACCGCGGTGGGAGGGCCTGCCGGTCCAGTACGCCGACTACACCCTGTGGCAGCACGAGCTGCTCGGCGACTCCACCGACCCGGACAGTCCGTTCGCCCGCCAGGCGGCCTACTGGACGCGGCAGTTGGCCGGCCTCCCGGAGCGGATCCAGCTGCCCGCCGACCGGCCCCGCCCGGCCGTCGCCTCGCACCGGGGCGGCTTCGTGCACGCCGGACTGGACGCCGAGCTGCACCGTGCGCTGCGCGCGCTCGCCCGCGAGCACGGCACCAGTCTCTTCATGGTCCTCCAGGCCGGCCTGGCGGCGCTGCTGAGCAAGCTCGGCGCGGGCGACGACATCCCGGTCGGCAGCCCGGTCGCCGGCCGGACCGACCAGGCGCTGGACGAGCTGGTCGGCTACTTCGTCAACACCCTGGTCTTCCGCACCGACACCTCGGGCGATCCGACCTTCGCCGAACTGCTGGACCGGGTCCGGGACACCTCGCTGGCCGGGTACGCCCACCAGGACCTGCCGTTCGAGCACCTGGTCGAAGCCCTCAACCCGGTGCGCTCGCTGGCGCACCACCCGCTGTTCCAGGTCATGCTGGTGCTGCAGAACGCGCCCCGGGCCGACTTCGCGCCGCCCGGGCTGAACGTCGACGACATGCCGTTGACGACGACCACCGCCAAGCTCGACCTGATCCTCACCCTGTCCGAGCGGCAGGCGCCGGACGGTTCCCCGGAGGGGATCGACGGGCTCGTCGAGTACGCCGACGACCTCTACGACCCGGCCACCGTCGAGACGATGTTCGGGCGCCTGGAGCGGCTGCTCCGCGCCGTGGTCGCCGACCCGCGGCGGCGGCTCAGCCGGTACGGCCTGCTCTCCGCGGAGGAGCACGGCGACCTGGCGGCCCTGGGCACCGGACCGGAGGTGGAGCTCCCGGCCGCGAGCGTGCCGGAGCTGTTCCGGGCGCAGGTGCGGGCGACGCCGGACCTGGTGGCGCTGGTGAGCGGGGACGTCTCGCTGACGTACGAGGAGCTGGACGCGCGGGCGAACCGGCTGGCGCACGCCCTGATCGCGCGGGGCGCGGGGCCGGAGCGGCTGGTGGCGGTCGCCCTGCCGAGGTCGGCCGAACTGGTCGTGGCGATCCTCGCCGTGCTGCGGACCGGGGCGGCCTACGTGCCGGTCGATCCCGAGTACCCGGCCGCGCGGATAGGGCACATGCTGGACGACGCAGGCCCGGTCCTGGTGGTGACCGACGGCCGGACCCGGGACGGGCTGCCGGAGGCCGGTCCGGCCGGGTGGCTGGTGCTCGACGACCCGGCGACGGCCGCCCTGGTGGCCGACTGCCCGGCGACGGACCCGCTGGTCGCCATCGACCCGGGGCACCCGGCCTACGTGATCTACACCTCCGGTTCCACCGGCAGGCCCAAGGGCGTGCTGTCGACCCACGGCGGCCTGCTCAACCTCTTCGTCAGCCAGCGTCCGCTGCTGTTCCCCCGGGGGACGAAGGAGCGGCTGCGCATCGGGCTGACCACCTCGGTGTCCTTCGACGCCTCCTGCGACCAGCTGTCCAGCCTGTACGCGGGCCACGAACTGCACGTCCTGGACGAGGCGACCTGGTCCGACCCGGACGCCTTCGTCGACTACGTCAGGCGCGCCGGGCTGGACTACGTCAACGCCACCCCGTCCTACCTGCACGAGCTCGTCGCACGGGGGCTCCTGGACGACCCGGAGCGCCGTCCCTCGGTGGTCTCGATGGGCGGGGAGGCCGTTCCGGACCGACTGTGGGAGCGGCTGCGGGCCGTCGAGGGCGTGTCCTGCCTGAACTACTACGGGCCGTCCGAATGCACGGTGGACGCCGTCGTCGCACCGCTGGGATCGAGTCCGCGCCCGGTGATCGGCCGGCCGCTCGGGGGCCTCCGGCTGTACGTCCTCGACAGCACGCTGCGCCCGGTGCCCGCGGGCGTGGCGGGCGAGTTGTACCTCGCCGGGGCGGGCCTGGCCCGCGGCTACCTGAACCGGCCGGGCCTCACCGCCGGCCGCTTCGTGGCGGACCCGTTCGGTCCGAGCGGCACGCGCATGTACCGCACCGGCGACCTGGTCCGCTGGGGCGCCGACCGGAACCTGGAGTTCCTCGGCCGGACCGACGACCAGGTCAAGGTGCGCGGCTTCCGGATCGAACTCGGCGAGGTCGAGGCGGCGTTGGCGGAGCACCCGCAGGTCGCCCAGGTCGCCGTGACCGTCCGGGAGGACCGGGCCGGGGACGCGCGGCTGGTCGCCTACCCGGTGGCCGTCACCGGGGCGGAACTCCGGCCGGAGGAGCTGCGGGCGCACCTGCGCGAGCGACTGCCGGAGTACATGGTCCCGACCGCCTTCGTGCCCCTGGGGAGCCTGCCGCTGACCGCCACCGGCAAGCTGGACCGGCGCGCGCTGCCCGCACCCGTCCACACCGCGCCGATGACCGGCCGCGCGCCGCGAACCCCGCAGGAGCAGGTCCTCGCGGAGCTGTTCGCCGAGATGCTGGGCGTGGCCGAGGTCGGGGCCGACGACGACTTCTTCGACCTCGGCGGGCACTCCCTGCTCGCCACCCGGCTGGTCGCCCGGGCGCGGGCCGCCCTCGGGGTGGAACTGGAGCTGCGCGCCCTCTTCGAGACGCCGACGGTGGCCGGGCTGGCCGCCGGCCTCGGCGGGGCCGGCCGGGCCCGGCTCGCCCTGGAGCGGGCGGAGCGGCCCGCGCTGGTGCCGCTGTCGTCCGCCCAGCGGAGGCTGTGGTTCCTGCGCCAGCTGGAGGGCGCCGACTCCGTCTACAACATGCCGCTCGCGTGGCGGCTCTCGGGACCGCTGGACCTGGCGGCCCTGGAGGCGGCGCTGGGCGACGTCAGTGCCCGGCACGAGACCCTGCGCACCGTCTTCCCGGCCGTGGACGGGGTTCCCCACCAGAAGGTGCTGCCCGCCGGAGCGGCACGCCCGACGCTGTCGGTCACCCCGGTCGACGAACCGGCCCTGCCGGAACGGCTGGCGGCGGCAGCGGCGCGCGGATTCGACCTCGCGGCCGAACCGCCGCTGCGCGCCGAGGTGTTCGAGCTCTCGGCGGAGGAGCACGTGCTGCTCCTGGTGATCCACCACATCGCCGGTGACGGCTGGTCGCTGGGCCCGCTGGCGGCCGACCTGGCCACCGCGTACGCCGCCCGCCGCCGGGGCGGGGAGCCGCGGTGGGCGCCGCTGCCCGTGCAGTACGTCGACTACACGCTCTGGCAGCGCGACCTGCTCGGCGACGCGGCCGACCCGGACAGCCTGTTCGCCCGCCAGGCGGACCACTGGACGCGGACACTGGCCGGCCTGCCGGAGCAGCTCCTGCTCCCCGCCGACCGCCACCGCCCCGCGACCCCCTCCTACGCCGGCGGCCACCTCGACGTCGAACTGGACGCCGAACTGCACGCCGGACTGGTCCGGTTGGGCCGGGAGCACGGCGCCAGCGTCTACATGGTGCTGCAGGCCGCCCTGGCCTCGCTGCTGGACAAGCTCGGCGCGGGCGACGACATCCCGGTCGGCAGCCTGATCGCCGGCCGGACCGACCAGGCGCTGGACGACCTCGTCGGCTTCTTCGTCAACACCCTGGTGCTGCGCACCGACACCGGCGGCGACCCGACCTTCGCCGAGCTGCTCGGCCGGGTCCGGGAGGGCGCGCTCGGCGCGTACGCCCACCAGGACCTGCCCTTCGAGCACGTCGTCGAGGCCCTCAACCCGGCCCGGTCGCTCGCCCGGCAGCCGCTCTTCCAGGTGCTGCTCGCGCTGCAGAACGTGCCCCGCACCGAGTTCGCGCTGGACGGTCTGGACTCCGAGATCCTCCTGGTGCGCACGCCCACCGCGATGTTCGACCTCGGCTTCCACCTGCTGGAGCACGGCGGCACCGGCGGGCCGGCCGAGGGCATCGTCGGGCGGGTCGAGTACAGCACCGACCTGTTCGACCACGCCACGGTGGAGACGCTGCTCGCCCGGTGGCTGCGGCTGCTGGCGGCGGTGGTCGCCGAGCCGGACCGGCCGCTGAGCCGGATCGACGTCCTCACCGCCGAGGAGCGGCACGAGCTGCTGGTCGTGCGCAACGACACCGCCCGCCCGGTGCCCGTCGAGAGCCTGCCTGCGCTGTTCGAGGCGCGGGTCCGGGCGACCCCGGAGGCCCCGGCCGTGGTGTTCGAGTCCACCGTGCTGACGTACGGCGAGCTGAACGCCCGGGCCAACCGGCTGGCGCACGCGCTGATCGCGCGGGGCGTCGGGCCGGAGCAGACCGTCGCCCTGCGGCTGCCGCGCTCGGCCGAGCTGGTGGTCGCCGTCCTCGCGGTCCTCAAGACGGGCGCGGCGTACCTGCCGGTCGACCCGGACTACCCGGCCGCCCGCATCGCGTACATGCTGGAGGACGCCCGGCCGACTGTGGTGCTCGACGACCTCGCGGCCGTCACACCGGACGGGGACCACCCGGAGACCGACCCCGTCGTCACCGTGGACGCACGGCACCCGGCCTACGTCATCTACACCTCGGGCTCCACCGGCCGGCCCAAGGCCGTGGTGATGCCCGCCGCCGGGCTGCTGAACCTGCTGGAGTGGCACCACGAGGCCGTCGGCGGCGAACCCGGCACGCGCACCGCGCAGTTCACCGCGATCAGCTTCGACGTCTCGGTGCAGGAGATGCTCTCCGCGCTGCTGTACGGCAAGACCCTGGTGGTGCCGACGGAGGAGCAGCGCCGCAGCGCCGAGCTGTTCGCCCACTGGCTGGACCGGCACGGGGTCGAGGAGCTGTTCGCGCCCAACCTGGTGGTCGAGGCGCTCGCCGAGGCCGCCGAGGAGGCCGGGCTGGAGCTGCCGCACCTGCGGCTGGTCGCCCAGGCCGGTGAGGCGATGCGCCTGAGCGGTGCGGTGCGCCGCTTCCAGGGCCGTCGGCCCGGCCGGGTGCTGCACAACCACTACGGCCCCGCCGAGACCCATGTGATCACCGCCTACCCGTTGCCGGCCGACCCGGCGGACTGCCCGCTGCCGGTGCCGATCGGCCGCCCGATCGCCAACTGCCGCGTCTACGTGCTGGATTCGGCCCTGCGTCCGGTCGCCCCCGGGGTGCTGGGCGAGCTGTACCTGGCCGGGGCGGGTCTGGCCCGGGGCTATCTGAACCGGCCCGGGCTCACCGCCGGGCGCTTCGTCGCCGACCCGTACGGTCCGGCGGGCAGCCGGATGTACCGCACCGGCGACCTGGTGCGCTGGCGGGCCGACGGGGAGCTGGAGTTCGCCGGCCGGGTCGACCACCAGGTGAAGGTGCGCGGCTTCCGGGTCGAGCCGGGCGAGATCGAGGCTGAGCTGACCGCCCACCCGGGCGTCGCCCAGGTCGCGGTGCTCGCCCGCGAGGACCGGATCGTCGCGTACGTCGTCCCGTCGGCCGGGAGCGGGGCGACCGCGGCGGCGCTGACGGCGTACCTGCGCGGCCGGGTGCCGGACTACCTGGTGCCGTCCGCGTTCATGCTGCTCGACGCGCTGCCGCTGACGCCGAACGGGAAGCTGGACCGAGAGGCGCTGCCCGCGACCGAGGCCACGGCCAGGGAGACGGGCCGGGCGCCGCGGACGCCGCAGGAGCAGATCCTGTGCGAGCTGTTCGCCGAGGTGCTGGGCCTGGCCCGGGTCGGGGTCGACGAGGACTTCTTCGACCTCGGTGGGCACTCCCTGCTGGCCACCCGCCTCGTCTCCCGGGTCCGGGCGACGCTCGGCGTCGAACTGGAGCTGCGGCGCCTGTTCCGGACCCCGACACCCGCCGGGCTCGCGGCCGGGCTGCACGACGCCGCCGGCGCGCGGCAGGCGCTGGTGCCCAGGCCGCGCCGGGAGGAACCGCTGCCGCTCTCCTTCGCCCAGCGCCGGCTCTGGTTCCTGCACCAGTTCGGGGCACCCAGCGCGACGTACCACATGCCGCTGGCCCTGCGGCTGTCCGGCCGCCTCGACCGGGCCGCGCTGAGCGCCGCGCTCGCCGACGTGGTGGCCCGGCACGAGACGCTGCGCACGGTGTTCCCGCAGACCGCCGGAATCCCGTTCCAGCGCGTGCTGGACAGCACCGAGGCCGCCGTCCCGCTGACCGTCCGAGCGGCCGGCGAGGCGGAGGTGCCCGCGCTGCTGCGCGAGGCCGCGGTGCGCGGCTTCGACCTGACCTCGGAAGTGCCGCTGCGGGCCGAGCTGTTCGCGGTCGCGCCGGACGAGCACGTGCTGCTGCTGGTGATGCACCACATCGTCGGGGACGGCTGGTCCATGGGCCCGCTGGCCCGCGACCTGGCCACCGCCTACACCACCCGCCAGGGCGGCGGGGCGCCGGACTGGCCGCCGCTGCCGGTGACGTACGGCGACTACACCCTGTGGCAGCACGAGATCCTCGGCGACGAGCACGACGCCGACAGCCTGTTCGCCCGCCAGGTCGCCTACTGGAAGGAGGCGTTGGCCGGGCTGCCCGAGCAGCTCCCGCTGCCCGCGGACCGGCCGCGCCCGGCCGCCATGTCGTACGGCGGAGACCTGCTGGAGGTCCGGCTCGACGCCGAACTGCACGCGGCACTGGTGGAGTTGGCGCGGCGCTCGGGTGCGACCCTGTTCATGGTGCTGCAGGCCGCGCTGGCGGCGCTGTACACCCGGCTCGGCGCGGGCACGGACATCCCGATCGGTTCGCCGATCGCGGGCCGGACCGACGAGGCGCTGGACGAGCTGGTCGGGTTCTTCATCAACACCCTGGTGCTGCGGACGGACACCAGCGGCGATCCGAGCTTCACCGAACTGCTCGGCCGGGTCCGGGAGACGGCGCTGTCGGCGTACGCGCACCAGGACGTGCCGTTCGAGCACCTGGTGGAGGCGCTGAACCCGTCCCGCTCGCTCTCCCACCACCCGCTGTACCAGACCGGGCTGGTCGTGCAGAACGCGCCGGGCGGCGACTTCGAACTGCCGGGCGTCCGGGTCTCCGGGGTGAACGTGCTCACCGGGACCGCGCGGCTCGACCTGACCTTCGGGTTCGCGGAGGAGCACGGGCCCGACGGTGCGCCGGCCGGGCTCAGTGGCGCGGTGGAGTACAGCACCGACCTGTTCGACCGCTCGACGGTCGAGGCCCTGGTCGCCCGCTGGACCAGGCTGCTGACCGCGGTCGCCGCCGCACCCGAGCGGCCGATCGGCTCGGTCGACCTGCTGTCGGCCGAGGAGCGGCGCGAGCTGCTGCCCGCCGTCGACGGCGGGGCGGCCGGGGCGAGCCTGCCGGCGCTGTTCGCGGCACGGGTGGCGGCGACGCCGGACGCGGTCGCGCTGGTCTGCGGCGAGGCCGAGTTGACGTACCGGGAGCTGAACGCCCGGGCGAACCGGTTCGCTCACGCGCTGATCGCGCGGGGGGTGGGCCCGGAGCAGCTGGTGGCGGTGGCGCTGCCGCGCTCGGTGGAGTCGGTGGTGGCGGTCCTCGGCGTACTGAAGGCCGGAGCGGCGTACCTGCCGGTGGATCCGGCGTACCCGCGGGCGCGGATCGACTTCATGCTGGCGGACGCCCGGCCGGTGCTGGTGGTCGACGACCCCGCCATGGTGGCTGAGGGCGACGGGCCGGAGAGCGACCCGGAGGTCGTTCTCGACGTCCGGCACCCGGCCTACGTGATCTACACCTCGGGCTCGACCGGGCGCCCCAAGGGCGTCGTGGTCAGCCACGGCGGTGTGTCGGGCCTGGCGGCGGCGCAGGTCGAGCGCCTCGGCGTCGGGCCGGGCAGCAGGGTGCTGCAGTTCGCCTCGCCCAGCTTCGACGCCTCGTTCTGGGACGTCTGCAGTGCCCTGCTCAGCGGCGCCGCCCTCGTCCTGGCCTCGGCTGACGCGCCGCTGGAGTCGCTGACGGACCGCCGGCTCGGCGTCACCCATGTGACCCTGCCGCCCTCGGCCCTGGCGGCCGTGGACGGCGCCGAGGTCACGGCCGGCACCCTGGTGGTGGCGGGGGAGGCGTGCCTGCCGGAGCTGGTGGCGCGCTGGGCGCCCGGCCGACGGATGATCAACGCGTACGGCCCGACGGAGACGACGGTCTGCGCGACGATGAGCGACCCGCTGGCGCCGGGCTCCGGCGTGCCGCCGATCGGCCGCGCGGTCGCGGGCTTCCGGGTCTACGTGCTGGACGACCGGTTGCGCCTGGTGCCGCCGGGTGTGCAGGGGGAGTTGTACGTCGCCGGTGCGGGTCTGGCCCGGGGTTACCTGGACCGACCGGGGCTGACGGCCGGGCGGTTCGTGGCCTGCCCGTTCGAGCCAGGGGAGCGGATGTACCGCACCGGAGACCTGGTGCTTCGGCGCGCCGACGGTGAGCTGGAGTACGTCGGCCGCGCCGACGACCAGGTGAAGGTCCGCGGCTTCCGGATCGAACTCGGCGAGATCGAGGCGGCCCTGGCCGGGCACCCCGCCGTCGCGCAGTCGACGGTCCTGGCCCGGGACGAGCGCCTCGTCGGCTATGTGGTTCCGAGGCCCGGCGTTTCCGCCCGTCCGGCGGAGCTGGCGGCGCACCTGCGCGAGCGCCTGCCGGACTACCTGGTCCCGTCCGCCTTCGTGCTGCTGGAGGCGCTGCCGCTGACGCCGAACGGGAAGCTGGACCGGGCGGCGCTGCCCGCGCCCGAGTCCGTGCCCACGGCGGCGGGCCGGGCGCCGCGCACCCCGCAGGAGCAGATCCTCTGCGAGCTGTTCGCCGAGGTGCTGGGCCGGCCCCAGGTCGGGGTCGACGAGGACTTCTTCGACCTCGGCGGGCACTCCCTGCTCGCCACCCGGCTGGCCGCCAGGGTGCGCTCGGTGCTCGGCGTGGAGCTGGGGCTGCGCACGCTGTTCCAGACGTCCACGGTGGCGGGTCTGGCGGGGGCGCTGGCCGAGGCGGGCAGTGCCCGCCCGACGCTGGCCGTACGGGAGCGGCCGCAGGCCGTACCGCTGTCCTTCGCCCAGCGCCGGCTCTGGTTCCTGCACCGCATGGACGGCGCGGCCGCGACGTACCACATCCCGCTGGCCCTCCAGCTGACCGGGACGCTCGACCGGGCGGCGCTGGACGAGGCGCTGGCCGACGTGGCGGCCCGGCACGAGAGCCTGCGGACGGTCTTCCCGGAGGTGGCCGGCGTCCCGTGCCAGCGGGTCCTGGACCCGGCCGAGGCCCGGCCCCGGGCCGGGCTGACCGAGGTCCCGCAGGACGAACTGCACGGCCGGCTCGCCGAGTTCGCCCGGCGGCCGTTCGACCTGGCGGCGGAGCCGCCGCTGCGGGCGGAGCTGTTCGCGGTCGCGCCGGACGAGCACGTGCTGCTGCTGGTGATGCACCACATCGCCGGTGACGGTTGGTCCACCGGCCCGCTGGCCCGCGACCTCGCCGAGGCGTACGCCGCCCGGAGCGCGGGCCGCGCGCCCGGTTGGTCGGACCTGCCGGTGCAGTACGCCGACTACACGCTCTGGCAGCGCGACCTGCTCGGCGACGCCGCCGACCCGCAGAGCCGGTTCGCCGAGCAGCTCGACTACTGGAAGCGCCAGCTGTCCGACCTCCCGGAGCTGCTCCAATTGCCCGCCGACCGGCCGCGGCCGGCCGTCGCCGGCTGGCGCGGGGACCACGTCGGTCTGGAGCTGAGCCCTGAACTGCACGCCGCGCTGACCGAGTTGGCGAGGAACACCGGCACCAGCCTGTTCATGGTGCTGCAGGCGGCGCTGGCGGCGCTGTACACCCGGCTCGGCGCGGGCACGGACATCCCGATCGGTTCGCCGATCGCGGGCCGGACCGACGAGGCGCTGGACGAGCTGGTCGGGTTCTTCGTGAACACGTTGGTGCTGCGGACGGACACCAGTGGTGATCCGAGCTTCGCCGAACTGCTCGGGCGGGTGCGGGAGGCGGCGCTGTCGGCGTACGCCCACCAGGACGTGCCGTTCGAGCACCTGGTGGAGGTGCTGAACCCGTCCCGGTCGCTGTCGCACCACCCGCTGTTCCAGACCATCCTGGCCGTGCAGAACGCCCCGATGGGCCGGTTCTCGCTGCCGGGCCTGGAGGTGGCGACCTATGCGGTGGCCACCGGAACGGCCAAGTTCGACCTCGGGGTGAGCCTCGTCGAGCAGTTCGGTCCGGACGGGAGCCCGGCCGGGATCGTCGGCGCGGCGGAGTACGCCACCGACCTGTTCGACCGCTCGACGGTCGAGGCCCTGGTACGGCGCTGGACGCTCCTGCTGGAGGCCGTCACCGCCGACCCGGACCGGTCGATCGGCGCGGTCGACCTCCTCGACGGCGAGGAGCGGCACCGGTTGCTGGAGCGCGGCAACGCGACCGCCCGTGAGGTGGCCGGGGTTCCGGTGCCGCAGGCCTTCGCGGCGCAGGTGTCGGCGACGCCGGACGTGGTCGCCCTCGTCCGGGGCGACATCGAGCTGACGTACAGTCAATTGAACGCCCGGGCCAATCGGTTCGCTCACGCGCTGATCGCCCAGGGGGTGGGGCCTGAGCAGCTGGTGGCGGTGGCCCTGCCGCGCTCGGTGGAAGCCGTGGTCGCCGTCCTGGGCGTCCTGAAGGCCGGGGCGGCGTACCTGCCGGTGGATCCGGCGTACCCGCGGGCGCGGATCGACTTCATGCTGGCGGACGCCCGCCCGGCGCTGCTGGTCGACGACCCCGCCATGGTGGCCGGGGGCGACTGGCCGGAGACCGACCCGGAGGTCGCTCTCGACGTCCGGCACCCGGCGTACGTGATCTACACCTCGGGCTCGACCGGCCGCCCCAAGGGCGTCGTGGTCCCCCACGGCGGTGTGGCGAGCCTGGTCGCGGCCCAGATCGAGCGGTTCGCGATCGAACCCGGCAGCAGGGTGCTGCAGTTCGCCTCGCCGAGCTTCGACGCCTCGGTGTCGGAGATCTACACCGCGCTGTTGTGCGGTGCGGCCCTGGTGCTGCCTCCGGCGGGGGACCCGGTCGCGGCGCTGGCCGACCCGGGCCTTGCGGTCACCCATGTGACCGTGCCCCCGTCCGTCCTGGCCGCCGTGCCGGAGGGCTCGGTGGCGGTGTCGACACTGGTGGTGGCGGGGGAGGCGTGCCCGCCGGAGCTGGTGGCGCGCTGGGCGCCGGGCCGGCGGATGATCAACGCGTACGGTCCGACCGAGACCACGGTCTGCGCGACCATGAGCGACCCGCTGTCTGCGGGTTCGGGTGTGCCGCCGATCGGCCGGCCGATCGCCAACGCCCGGGTGTACGTGCTGGACGACCGGCTGCGGCCGGTGCCGCCCGGTGTGCCCGGCGAGCTGTACGTCGCGGGCGCGGGTCTGGCGCGCGGCTACCTGGACCGGCCGGGCTTGACCGCCGGACGGTTCGTGGCCTGCCCGTTCGAGCCGGGGGAACGGATGTACCGCACCGGCGACCTGGTCCGCTGGCTCGGTGACGAGCAGCTGGAATACGTCGGCCGCGCCGACGAGCAGGTGAAGGTGCGCGGCTTCCGGGTCGAGCCCGGCGAGGTCGAGACGGCGCTGGCCGAGCACCCCGCCGTCGCCCGGGCCGCCGTCCTCGCCCAGGACGACCGGCTCATCGGCTACGTCGTCCCCCGCCAGGAGGAGGCCCGCGACAGCGCCCTGGAAGCGGACCACGTGGGCGAGTGGCAGGACATCTACGACGCCCTGCCGATCGTTCCCGAGGACGCCGGCTTCGGCCAGAACTTCGTGGGCTGGAACAGCAGTTACGACGCGAGCCCGATCCCGGTCGAGCAGATGCGGGAGTGGCGGGACGCCACGGTGGCCCGCATCCTGGCCCTGCGCCCCCGCCGGGTGCTGGAGGTCGGCGTCGGAACCGGTCTGCTGCTCTCGCAGGTCGCACCGCACTGCGAGACGTACTTCGCGACCGACTTCTCCGCCACCGCGATCGACGCGCTGGCCGCCCAGGTGGCCGGCCAGGAGGAGCTGGCCGGCCGGGTCGTCCTGCAGACCCGCCCGGCGCACGACACCGACGGGCTCCCGGCCGGGGAGTTCGACACCATCGTGATCAACTCGGTGGTGCAGTACTTCCCGTCCGCCGACTACCTCGCCGACGTGATCGGGAAGCTGATGGGGCTGCTCGCCCCCGGCGGCGCGCTCTTCGTCGGCGACGTCCGCAACCTGCGGCTGCTCCGTCCACTGGCCACCGCCGTCCAGCTCCACCGGGTCGGCGAAGGTGCGGACCTCGCTTCGGTGCGCCGCACGGTGGAGCAGGCCCTGCGGGTGGAGAAGGAGCTCCTGGTCGACCCGGACTTCTTCACCGCCCTGCGGGAGCACGGCACGGACATCGGCACGGCGGTCGTCGAGGTCAAGCGCGGCCGCCACCACAACGAGCTGACCCGCTACCGCTACGACGTGACGCTGCACAAGCCGCCGGTCACCCCGGCGGCCCCGGAGCGGTCCCTCGAACTGGCCTGGGGCCGGCAAGTCGCCGGTCCGGCCGAACTGCGCGAGCTGCTCGCCCAGTCGCCCCTCGGAGCGCTGCGGATCACCGGGGTGCCGAACCGCCGGGTGGCGCGGGAGGCCGCACTGGCCCGGGCGGTGCAGGACGGCGACGGCTCGCTCGCCGAGCTGCTGGAACGCCTGCACGCCCCGGAGGACGCCGACCTGCCCGATCCGGAGGACTTCCATGCCCTCGGCTCGGAGTTCGGCCGCTCGACGGCCGTCACCTGGTCGGCCACCGCGGCGGACGCCGTGGACGTCGTCTTCACCGACCCCCGGGCGCTCGACGGCTCCCCGGTCGAGGCGTACCGGCCGGCCCGGGCCACGGGTGCGCAGCTGTCCTCGCTGACCAACCGCCCGACCGGCAACCGGGGCACCAGCGCCCTCCTGGGTGAACTCCGCGACTGGCTGCGGGACCGGCTGCCCGACTACCTGGTCCCCTCGGCGTTCGTGGCGCTGGAGGCGCTGCCCCTGACGGCCAACGGCAAGCTCGACCGCCGTGCTCTGCCCGCCCCCGACCTCGGCCCGGTCGCGGTCGGACGGGCGCCGCGCACCCCGCAGGAGCAGCTCCTCGCCGAGCTGTTCGCCGAGGTGCTGGGCCTGGCACAGGTCGGCGTCGACGACGGCTTCTTCGACCTGGGCGGGCACTCCCTGCTGGCGACCCGCCTGGCCTCCCGGGTCCGGGCGACCCTCGGCGCGGAGCTGGAGGTCCGGACGCTGTTCGAGACCCCCACCGTGGCCGGGCTGGCCGCCCGCCTGGACGGCTCCGGAGCGGCGCGGCCCGTACTGACCGCCCAGGCCCGCCCCGACCGGGTGCCGCTCTCCTTCGCCCAGCGCCGTCTCTGGTTCCTGCACCGGATGGACGGGCCGAGCGCCACCTACAACATGCCGCTCGCGCTGAGCCTGACCGGCGAGCTGGACCGCCCGGCCCTGCACGCCGCGCTCGCGGACGTGGTGGCCCGGCACGAGAGCCTGCGGACGGTGTTCCGCGAGACGGACGGCGTGCCGTACCAGGTCGTGCTGAGCGCCGAGCAGGCGCGCCCCGCACTGCCGGTGGTGGAGATCGACGAGAGCGCCCTGGCCGGGCGCCTGGCGGAGACGGCCGGGTGCGGCTTCGACCTGGCCGCGGAGCCGCCGGTCCGGGCGGAGCTGTACGCGCTCGCCCCCGATCGGCACGCCCTGCTGGTCGTGGTGCACCACATCGCCGCCGACGGCTGGTCGATGGGCCCGCTCTCCGGTGACCTCGCCGCGGCCTACGCGGCCCGCTGCCGCGGCGAGGCCCCGCGGTGGTCCCCACTGCCGGTGCAGTACGCCGACTACAGCGCTTGGCAGCGCGACCTGCTCGGTGACGCCGCCGACCCGGACAGCCTGTTCGCCCGGCAACTGGCCTACTGGAAGGAGGAGCTGGCCGGCGTCCCGCAGCAACTTCAGCTGCCCGCCGACCGGCCCCGGCCGCCGGTGGCCTCCCAGCGCGGCGACGGGGTCGCGGTCCGGCTCGACGCCGAACTGCACCAGGCTCTGCGGGACCTGGCCGCCGCGCGCGGCGCCAGCATGTTCATGGTGCTCCAGGCCGGACTCGCGGCCCTGCTCACCCGGCTCGGCGCCGGCACGGACATCCCGGTCGGCAGCCCGATCGCCGGCCGGACCGACCAGGCGCTGGACGAGCTGGTCGGGTTCTTCGTCAACACCCTGGTGCTGCGCACCGACACCGGCGGCGACCCGACCTTCGCCGAACTGCTCGGCAGGGTCCGACAGAAGGCGCTCGGCGCGTACGACCACCAGGACGTGCCGTTCGAGTACCTGGTCGAGGTGGTCAACCCCGCGCGGTCGCTGGCCCACCACCCGCTGTTCCAGATCATGCTGGCCCTGCAGAACGCGCCGGTCGGCGAGTTCGCGCTGCCGGGGCTGGAGACCGGCCACCTGGCGGCGCCGACCGGCACCTCCCGGGTCGACCTGACCTTCAGCCTGGCCGAGCGGTTCGGCCCGGACGGCGCCCCCGACGGCCTGGTCGGCGCGGTGGAGTACGCCACCGACCTGTTCGACGCGCCCACCGTGGAGCTGCTGTTCGAGCGCCTGGCCCGGCTGCTGCGCGCGGCGGTCGCCGACCCGGACCGGCCGATCAGCCGGATCGACATCATGCCCGCCGAGGAGCGCCGCCGACTGCTCGCCGGGTCCACCGGCGTCGCGGCCGAGCTGCCGGAGGCCGCGGTGCCGGAGCTGTTCGCCCGCCAGGTGCGGGCCACCCCGGAGGCGGTCGCGGTCGTCGCGGGCGGCACCGAGCTGACCTACGCGCAGCTCGACCAGTGGGCCGGCCGCCTGGCGCGGGCGCTGATCCGCCAGGGCGTACGGCCGGAGACACCGGTCGCGGTCATGCTGGACCGCTCGGCGGAGCTGGTCGTGGCGATCCTGGCGATCATCAAGGCCGGCGGCGCCTACGTGCCGCTCGACCCGCGCTTCCCCTCCTCCCGGGTCGACCTGATCCTGCGGGAGAGCGGGGCCGCCCTGGTGCTCACCCGGGAGGTGCTCACCGCACTGGAGCGGTCCGCGGCCGCCGATCCGTCCGACGTCGAAGTCCCCTGTGCGCCGGAGCAGTTGGCGTACATCATGTACACCTCCGGCTCGACCGGCCGGCCGAAGGGCGTGGCCGTCACCCACCGCGACGTGGTGGGCCTCGCGCTCACCCCCGAGTGGCGGAGCGGCGGACACGCGCGGGTGCTGATGCACTCCCCGACGGCCTTCGACCTCTCCACCTACGAGCTGTGGGTGCCGCTGCTCAACGGCGGCCGGGTCGTCGTGGCGCCGCCGGAGCAGCTCGACCTCGACCTGCTCCAGCACACCATCACCGCGCACGGGGTGACCGGACTGTGGCTCACGGCCGGACTGTTCCGCCTGGTCGCCGAGGAGCGCCCGGGCCTGCTCGCCGGGGTCCGCGAGGTGTGGACCGGCGGCGACGTGGTCTCCCCGGCCGCCGTCGCCCGGGTGCGGGAGGCCTGCCCCGGCATCGAGGTGGTCAACGGCTACGGGCCCACCGAGGCCACCACCCTGGCCACCCGGCACCCGGTGGACGACCTCCCCGAACACGCCGCGACCGTGCCGATCGGCCGGCCGATGGCGAACATGCGCGCCTACGTGCTCGACGAGCGGCTGCGCCCGGCGCCGACCGGCATGGTCGGCGAGCTGTACCTCGCGGGGACGGGCGTGGCCCGCGGCTACCTCGGACGGGCCGGCCTGACGGCGGAGCGCTTCACCGCCGACCCGTACGGGCCGTCCGGCAGCCGGATGTACCGCACCGGCGACCTCGCCTCCTGGCGGACCGACGGCACGCTGGACTTCGCCGGCCGCGCCGACCACCAGGTCAAGCTGCGCGGCCTGCGGATCGAACCCGGCGAGATCGAGGCCGTCCTGGCGGGCTGCCCGGGCGTCGCCCAGGCGGCCGTCGTCGCCCGCGAGGACCGGCCGGGGGACAAGCGGCTGGTCGCCTACCTGGTGCCCGCCCCGGAGGGGGCGCCCGAGGCGGGCGAGCTGTCCGGCCGGCTGCGCCGCGACCTGCCCGACTACATGGTGCCGGCGGCGTTCGTCACCGTGGACGCGCTGCCGCTGACCGCCAACGGCAAGCTCGACCGGGCCGCCCTGCCCGCCCCCGAGTACGGGTCCTCGACCGCCGGGCGCGGCCCCCGGACGCCGCAGGAGCAGCTGCTGTGCGGCCTCGTCGCCGAGGTGCTCGGCCGGGAGCAGGTGGGCATCGACGACAACTTCTTCGACCTGGGCGGGCACTCGCTGCTGGCCGCCCGGCTGGCCTCCCGGGTCCGCGAGACCCTCGGCCTGGAGCTGGGCCTGCGGATGCTGTTCGAGGCGCCGACCGTGGCCGGTCTCACCGAGCGCCTGCTCATGGACGACCCCGAGGACGCGTTGGACGTGGTGCTGCCGCTGCGCTCGACCGGGACCGGGACGCCGCTGTTCTGCGTCCACCCCGGCGGCGGCATCAGCTGGTCGTACAGCGGACTGCTGAACCACCTCGGCCCGCAGCACCCGGTCTACGCCATCCAGGCGCGCGGCCTCGGCCGGCCCGAACCCCTGCCGGACTCCTACGAGGAGATGGCGGCGGACTACGCCGACCAGATCCAGAAGATCCAGCCGGAGGGCCCGTACCTGCTGCTCGGCTGGTCCGCCGGCGGGCTGATCGCCCACGCGCTCGCCTGCGAGCTGCAGTCGCGCGGCGAACGGACCGCACTGCTGGCGATCCTCGACGCCTACCCGGTGAAGGAGGTGCGGTTCGAGGTGGCCCCGGTGCCCACCGTGCGGGACGTGCTCGTCGGCGTGCTCGACGTCGACCCGGACGAGCTGGGCGACCGGGAGATCACCTACGCCGAGGTCGCCGAGGTGCTCAACCGGCGGGGCAGCGCGCTGGCCGGCCTGACCGAGCGGCAGGTCGAGGTGATCGTCGAGATCATGATCAACAACTCGAAGCTGGCGGTCGACTTCGTCCCCGGCGACTTCGACGGAGACCTGCTGCTGTTCAACTCCACGATCGACCGCGCCGAGGACAACGCCGGGCCCGAGACCTGGCGCCCCTACGTCACCGGCCGGATCGAGTCCCACGAGATCACCACCCGGCACGACCGGATGACCCAGGCCGGCTCGCTGGCCCAGATCGGACCGGTCCTGGCCGCGAGGATCACCGAGGCCGTCGGTGACACCGACGGCACCACCACCCTTTCCCACCAGGAGGACTGACCCATGACCAACCCCTTCGACGACCAGGACGGCACCTTCCTCGTGCTCGTCAACGAGGAGAACCAGCACTCGCTCTGGCCCCAGTTCGCGGACGTCCCCGAGGGCTGGACCGTCGTCCACGGCCCCGACACCAACGCCGCCTGCCTGGAGTACGTCGAGAAGTCCTGGACCGACATGCGGCCCAGGAGCCTCGCCGACGCCATGGACACCCGGAAGTAGCGCGGCCCGTAGTGAACCCGACCGACACCACGGACGAGGCCCGCCCCGCGGCGGGCCTCGCCCCGGCCCACGACCCCGTCCCGTCCCACGACTTCGCCGCGGACCTGCTCACCCCCGAGGCCCGGCGGGACCCGTACCCCCTCTACGCCCGCATGCGGCGCGAGAGCCCCGTCCACCGCAGCGACCAGGGCATCTGGTACCTCACCCGGTACGCCGACATCGAGGCGGCCCTGGGCGACCTGCGGCTGTCCAACGACCGCGACCGGATGACCCGGGCCTACAGCGCGCTCGGCGGCGACCTGAAGGCCCTGAGCCGGCTCACCGACCGGCTCGGCCGGGTGATGACCAACACCGACCCGCCCGACCACAGCCGGCTGCGCAAGCTGGCCAACCGGGCCTTCACCGCCCGCCGGGTCGAAGCGCTGCGCGACGGCGTCCAGGGCATCGTCGACCGGCTCGTCGACGAGGCGGTCGCGGCCGGGCCGAGCATGGACCTGATCGAGGCCGTCGCCGCCCCGCTGCCGATGTCCGTCGTCTGCGAGCTCTTCGGCATCCCGGAGGAGGACCGCCCGCGGGTCAAGAGCTGGTTCCGCCGCTTCGGCCGGCTCACCGAGGACATCGACAAGTCCGAGGCGGCGATCGACCAGTACGAGGAGTACCTGTCCGGACTCATCCGGCAGCGCCGGCGCGCGCCGGGCGACGACCTGATCAGCGCCCTGGTCGCCACCCAGGCGCAGGACGAGCGGCTCACCGACTCCGAACTGCTGTCCACCTGCTTCGTCCTGATCACCGCCGGCGACGAGACCACCGCCAACCTGATCAACAACGGCGTTCTCGCCCTGCTGCGCCACCCGGACCAACTGGCCCGGCTGCGGGCGGATCCGGGGCTGATCCGCGGCGCCGTCGAGGAGCTCGCCCGCTACGACACGGTGACCCAGGCGATCGTCCGGGTCGTCGCGGAGGACCTGGAGATCGGCGGACGGACACTGCGGGAGGGGGACCTGGCGTACCTGTTCCTCGCCGCGGCCAACCGCGACCCGGACCGCTTCGAGGACCCCGACCGGCTCGACCTCACCCGCCCCGGCAACCGGCACCTGACCTTCGGCCACGGCCCGCACTTCTGCCTCGGCGGCCCACTGGCCAAGCTCCAGGCCGAGGTGGCGATCGGCACGCTGGTGCGCCGGCTGCCCGGGCTTCGGCTGGCCGACGAGGCGGCGCTGGACTGGCGGCCCAACCCGCTGCAACGGCGGCTGAGCGCCCTCCCGGTCACCTACTGACCATGAACGACGACCACTGACCATGAACGACGACGAAGGAGTACCGACGATGGCCCGAGAGTTCGAGGTCCGCCGGGAACAGGACCTGCCCGCCACGCCCGAACAGGTCTGGGACGCCGTCGCCACCGGCGCCGGCAACCTCGGCTGGCTGTACCCGATGGAGGTCGAGCCGCGCGTCGGCGGAAAGGCCAGCCGGGGCGACTCCACCGTCGTGGCGTGGGAGCCGCCGCGGCGGTTCGCCGTCCGGGCGACCCAGGACGGCGGGTTCTCCAACACGCTCAGCTACCACATCGAGCCCGCCGACGGCGGAACGAGCCACCTGCGGATGGGCATCCACTGGGTGCACACGGGCGTCGTCGACGAGGCCTGGATGTGGGACGCCAAGTCGGACGCGGCCGAGAAGCACGTCGACTTCTACCAGCACGGCCTCGCCGAGTACCTGCGGCACTTCGCCGGCCGCCCCGCCGTCTACGTCAGGGCCCCGCGCCCCGAACCCACCGCCGACCCGGCCGACTTCGCCGCCCTGCGGCTGCGCCTCGGCCTCGTCGCCGACGCGGCCGTCGGCGACCGCCTGCGGCTCGACGTCCCCGGTGCGGACGGCGGCCCGGAGGAGGTGGTCGTGGACTGGCTCAGCCCCGACTTCGTCGGCCTGCGCGGCCCGGACGCGCTCTACCGGTTCTTCAACGGCAGCACCTGGAACGTGCCGATCTGGCTCGGCCACCACCTGTTCGCCGAGGACGCCGACGAGCAGCGGGCCACCGCGGCGTGGACCGCCTGGCTCAACGACACCCAAGCCTAGGAACCCCGATGGAAACCTCCACCAGGACACTGCTCTTCGCCGCCGAACTCGTCGAGGAGAACGGCACGTACACGCTGCTCGTCGAGGACGTGCGAACCGGCAGCGTCGAGACCACCCCGGTCCCCAAGGCCATGGTCGACAGGCTCCCGACCTTCCTCTCGGCGCTCGCCGCCAAGCTCAACCCTCCGGCGCCGCGCCGCCGTTGGTAGCCCTTCCCGCACCGTGAGGCCGGTGCCGTCCGGGAGTCGCCGCTCCCGGACGGCACCGGCCTCGCCGCGTCCGGCGGCGTTCACCGGTCGGTCCGCCCTCGCCGGCGCGGGTGAGGGCCGACTTCGCTCGACGCGGTTAGTTCATATGACGATGCGTCAACAGGCCTGGCGCTGGCCCGGGTCGAGGTCGTCACGGTCGGTCGCACCCCGTGCAGGGGGCGCGCGACGGGCGTCGAGCGCGGTGGTCGGACCGTTCGTGTGGGCCGCCGGGATGACCTCCCCAGCGCGCCGGACCGACCCGGATGGTGGAGACGGCATAGTCGTCCCGTCGCCCAATGGCGTGTTCACTCCGTCATCCAGAGTCCTGTGCACACCCTGGAGAGTCCTCGATGCCCAAAGTCAGACGTCGCCGGGGCCTGGCCCCGGCCTTCGGGGTGCGGGGCAGTACCGTCCCGGCTCGTCCGTCGAACCGTGCCGCGGCGAAGCGGCGCGGCTGGTCCGGAGTGCTGGTAGCGGCGCTGACGCTGGCACCGCTGTCGCTCGTCCCGCTGATGGCCGCCCCCGCCGCGCACGCCGCCCAGGCCTGCCCGCCCGACCCGGGCTACACCGACTGCCTCGCCTTCACCCACACCGGTGGCGGCCAGGACTTCACCGTTCCCCCCGGCGTCACCTCCGTCCGGGCGAAGGCCTGGGGCGCGGGCGCGGCCGCCGAAGCCGACAGCCCCGCGGGAACGGCCGGCGCCGACCACCGGAGCCGACCGGGGGCCGCCGGCGCCTTCGCGACCGCACTGCTGGACGTGACGCCGGGGCAGCGGCTGACAGTGGTGCCCGGCCAGGGCGGGCGGGCGCACTCCGAGGACCCGAGCTCCCCGGCGGCCCGTACGGCCCTCGGCGGCGGAGCCTCCAGCGTCCTGGCCGACGAGCCGCACGCCTCGGCCCGCACCCTGCTGGCGGCCGACGGCGGCACCTCCCCGAGCGCGGGCGGCACGGCCGTCGGCTCCGGGGGCGGCGACGTTCCGGCGGGCCTGGCGTCGCACCTGACCGAGCGCCAGTACGTCGCCGGGGCCGGCTTCGGCGGTACCGCTCACCCCACCGCCTCGGTGAAGCCCGGCGACCGCGACGGACGTGACGGACGCGACGGACGTGACGGCGGCAACGGCCTCGTGGTGCTGGAGTGGCAGGCCCCGGACGCCGCCTCGGCGAAGGCCGCCCCCGTCCAGGGCAACGCCTCGCAGGCCCCGGCCGCCTCGCCGTCCGCCGCGAGCGCCCCCGAGCGCCCGTCGGCCGCAGCGTCCGCTGAGAGCGTCCCCCCGTCGGGCACGGCCCCGGCCGGCCACGCGCCCCGGGCACCCGGCCCCCCCTTGGACTGCAGCGGCAACACGATCTACGCCGTCCAGCGCGGCTCCTCGGGCGCCGGTACGGGCACCCTGCTGGCCCTGGCCTCCGGCACCGTCGGCGGCGCCAACGTGACCGCCACGACGGTGAGCACGCTCCCCGCCGGGTCCGGCTTCACGAACGCCCTCGGCATCACGGACGGCGGCACCGCCGCCTACGTGGTCGACCAGACGCCGGCCGTCAGCGGGTCCGTGAACGTGTACGGCTACAACGCGGCCACCGGCGCCTGGACCGTCTACACCGGATCCGCCGGTCCCACCAGCGACTCCTTCGTCGCCGGCGCGGTGAACCCGGTCAACGGCATCTACTACTACGCCAGCTTCGAGCCCGGTACCGCGACCACGCCCGGCGTGGCCACCCTCTACGGGTTCAACACCACCACCAACACCGCGATCCCCGGCGTGATCGGCACGTTCGACCTGCCGGTCACCGGCACCTCCGGCCCCAACGGCGACATCACCTTCGACGCGGGCGGCAACCTCTACATCCTCTCCTCCGTCGGCACCGACGCCGCCATCGGCCGGGTCTCCGCACCGATCCCCACCACGGGGTCGGCCACCGGTGTGCCGCTGACCAGCACGACGCTGAGCACCCTGGACAACCCGACGGACAGGTCCTTCAACGGGGCGGCCTTCGACAACGTCGGCAACCTCTACATCGAGTTCACCTCGGGGACCACCACCTACCTGGAGCGGCTCAACCCGAACACCGGCGCGGTCACGGCCGGTCCGACGCCGTACACCAACAACGCCTTCCTCTCCGTGGACCTCGGCGCCTGCTCCACCAACCCGACCCTGACCCTGCAGAAGGACATCGTCGGCCGGTTCGCCGAGTCGACCACGTCCAACGACCAGTTCACGCTGGAGATCACCGGCGGTGGCGTCACCCAGGGCAACACCGCCACCACGACCGGCACCAGCACGGGCGTCCAGTCGCCCCCGGCCGGCCCGGTCATCGCGCTGTCCGGCACCACCTACACCCTCACCGAGACGGCGGCCTCCGGAAGCCTCTCCGACTACACCACCACCTACGACTGCGTCGACACGGCCAACGGCAACGCCCCGGTCGCCTCGGGCAGCGGGGTGACCACCTTCAACCTGCCGTTCCCGGCGACAGTGGAGGACAAGAACAGCCCGATGGTGCTCTGCACCTTCACGAACACCCCGGTCCCGGCGACTCCCGCGCTCGCCATCGCGAAGTCGGCCTCCCCGACGACGGTTTCGGCGGTCGGGCAGGTCGTGGACTACAGCTTCCTGGTGGCGAACACCGGGAACGTGACGCTGACGGACGTGACGGTGAACGAGACGGCGTTCTCGGGCACCGGGACGCCGCCGGTGGCGAGCTGCCCGCCGGGTGCGGCCTCGCTCGCCCCCGGCGCGTCGGTCACCTGCACGGCCAGCTACACGGTCACCCAGGCGGACATCAACGCGGGCAGCATCACCAACACGGCGATCGCGACCGGCACTCCGCCGTCCGGCCCGCCGGTCACCTCCCTGCCGTCCAATGCGACCGTCACGGCCACCGCCAACCCGGCCCTCACCATCGTCAAGTCGGTGGACGCGACGGAGCTGACGGCGGCGGGCCAGGTGCTGCACTACGCGTACCTGGTGACGAACACCGGGAACGTGACGCTGGCGAATGTCACGGTGAACGAGACGGCGTTCTCCGGTTCCGGGACGCCGCCGGTGGTGACCTGCCCGCCTGCTGCGGCCTCGCTCGCTCCCGGTGCGTCGGTGACCTGCATGGCGAGCTACACGGTCACCCAGGCGGACATCGACCGAGGGAAGATCACCAACACCGCGACCGCGACGGGCACTCCGCCGTCCGGCCCGCCGGTCACCTCCCCGCCGTCCTCGACCAGCGTCCCGAATACCCCCGAGGCGGCCCTCACCATCGTCAAGTCGGCGTCGCCGACGACGGTTTCGGCGGTCGGGCAGGTCGTGGACTACAGCTTCCTGGTGACGAACACCGGGAACGTGACGCTGACGAATGTCACCGTGAACGAGACGGCGTTCTCCGGTTCCGGGACGCCGCCGGTGGTGACCTGCCCGCCGGCTGCGGCCTCGCTCGCTCCCGGCACGTCGGTCACCTGCACGGCCAACTACACGGTCACCCAGAGCGACCTGCGGAGCGAGAAGATCACCGACACGGCGACCGCGACGGGTACTCCGCCGTCCGGCCCGCCGGTCACCTCCCCGCCGTCCACCGTGACCGTCACGGTCACGCCCGCACCGGCGCTCACCGTCGTCAAGTCGGTGGACGCGACGGCGCTGACCGGGGTGGGCCAGGTGCTGCACTACGCGTACCTGGTGACGAACACCGGGAACGTGACGCTGACGGACGTGACGGTGAACGAGACGGCGTTCTCGGGCGCCGGGACGCCGCCGGTGGTCTCCTGCCCGCCCGCTGCGGCCTCGCTCGCCCCCGGTGCGTCGGTGACCTGCACGGCCGAGTACACCGTGACGCAGGCGGACCTCAACACGGGCAGCATCACCAACACCGCGACGGCGACCGGTACTCCGCCGTCCGGCCCGCCGGTCACCTCCCCGCCGTCCTCGACCACCGTCCCGAACACCCCTGAGCCGGCGCTCACCATCGCGAAGTCGGCGTCCCCGACGACGGTTTCGGCGGTCGGACAGACGGTCGACTACGCGTACCTGGTGACGAACACCGGGAACGTGACGCTGACGGACGTGACGGTGAACGAGACGGCGTTCTCTGGCTCAGGGGCGCCGCCGGTGGTGGCATGCCCGCCGGGTGCGGCCTCGCTCGCTCCTGGTGCGTCGGTCACCTGCACGGCGAGCTACACGGTCACCCAGGCGGACATCGACCGAGGGAAGGTCACCAACACCGCGACGGCGACGGGCACTCCGCCGTCCGGCCCGCCGGTGACCTCCCCGCCGTCCACCACCACGGTGACCACGAAGGAGGCGCACGGGCACCTGCCGAACACCGGCACCGGCACCGACACCCGGCTCGCAGAGCTGGCCGGGAGCCTCCTGCTCCTGGGCGGCGGCCTGACGCTCGCGACACGCCGCACCCGTCGTCGCGGCTAGCACGACGCCCTGACTGGCGGTGGTCCCCGGAGCCCGTGCTCCGGGGACCACCGCCTTTCGTCGTCCCGGCGGGCACCGGAGAACCGCTACCCGTCACCCCCACTCCGACCGATCGGCCAGGCGGCGGTACCACCAGAACTCCGTGCGCCACTGGCGCCGGTCCGCGAACGGGTCGGGGAGGGTGCGGCGCAAGAACACCGTGTCCAGGGCCTTCACGAGTCGGCCGAGCTCGGCACGGGCCCGTTCCGGCAGTCGCTCCAGGACTTCCTCCAGCACGTCGCGTGCGTGTCTGACGTCGTCGAAGGAACATCCCGGGCACGGGCAATGCGACTCCTGCGGGTACAGCGGACGTCTTCCCGGCGGGTGCAGGAACTCGCGGTACCGCCGCAGTGCCCGGTCGGTGGCGCCCGCGTGAAGGTAGAAGCTCTCGCTCAGGCGCTCGACCCGGTGGACGGCCAGGCTCGCCCTGTCGGAGAGTCCGTGGATCCGGAGCGGAGGGGTCGGCCCCGAGACGCGGGAGGCCGGTCGTTCGGCGCGCAGTGCGCGGGGCCGTCTACGCGGCATCGGCCTTTCGACACGTGATCATGGGCGCCATGATGCCAGGCAGGGCCGCGCTGCCGCACCCGGTTTTTCCCCTTCGAGGTGCGGAGTTCGGGGCTCGGCGGGCAGCCGTGGCGCAGCATGCCGGCGCCGGCCAGCCCCTGGAGGGGGTGGCCGGCGCCGGTGAGCCGGGGTGGAGCGAATTCACGTCACAGAAGATTCGGTGGCGATCGAAGCACTGCGGGAATTCCGGGTGATTCGGTCGGGCGAATTTCTGTTCGGGGTTCGCTCTGCCGGTTCGTCAGAGGATCTGGATGGAGTTGACTCGCGGCGGGCGGTTCGGGAAGGAGATGTCGGTCCAGCGGTTGATCCGCACCGAGTCGCCGTTGGCGTCGGAGTAGACCAGGTCGTTGTTCCCGGTGGAGATCCGGTCGACCCACCACCCGCCGAAGCCGATCGACCCCCCGTTCGCGTAGCAGTCGACGCTGTCACGGCCGTCGAGGTGCGACCAGATCTTCAGGAAGTCGTTGCGGCTCCCGTCGCACTGGACGTGGTCGATGGCGAAGGCGTTGCCGGACGGCACGGCCACGGTGAGCGTGGCGGCCGCGGCGAAGGCCATCGCCATCGAGCTCACGACCTTCTTGGCTTTCGAGATCATGGATTCTCCTCAGTCGGATGAAATGTCGAATCGGAGACCGCTTCGCAACGAGTTTCGGTTGCGTCGTGCTCGATCAGTATCCAGACCGCTTTTGTGACGGTCAATCGAACGAAGCCTGGCCTCACGTGTTCTCGGTCATTTCCGTCCGTGTTTTCGGCGAGGCGTGGGGTGTGCTGTTCTGGTGGGTCGCTAGTGGTTCCGGGGCCGGGTGGACGGGCCGTCGACCGAGGGTCGCCTAAGTGCTGCGCTGACGTGGGGTGATGGTCGGACCGCCGACCGCGCGCGACGGCTGTCGGGGGACGCCTGGCTGGGAGAGGGGGGTGGGGCTGGCGGGTTCGCGCAGGACGTGTCGTGCGGTGCCGGGGGAGGGCGTGGACGGCGTCCCCGCGCCCCAAGCGGCCGCCGTGGCCGCCCGTGGCGACGGCGACGACCTGTCTCTCCGGCGTCCTCTCCCGGATGCGGTCGCGGTCGAACCGGGCCGCGACAGCCCGTCTGGAGCGATGACATCGGCATTGACAGCTATCATCGCTTCATGACGATGAATAGCCCGGCGGTCGGGCCCTCGGCCACCACCTCGTGCGGCGCGCCCTCGGCAGCGGTGGCCCTGTTCCGCTCGCTCGGCGACCCGGCCCGCCTCGCGATCCTGCTGCGCCTGGCCCGGGGCGAGGCCAAGGTCGTGGACCTGGTCGGCTGCGTGGGCCTGGCCCAGTCCACGGTCTCGGCGCACCTGGCCTGCCTGCGGGACTGTGGCCTGGTCGACTCCCGCCCCCAGGGCCGGGCCTCCCTGTACTTCCTGGCCCGCCCGGAACTGCTGGACCTGCTGGCCTCGGCCGAGCAGGTGCTCGCCGCGACCGGCGAGGCCGTCGACCTCTGCCCGATCTACGGGACCCCGGCGGCGCCCGCCCCGGACAGCACCGGGGCCGGCCGATGAGCGACGCCTGCGGCTGCGGCGACGACAGGAAGACCGTGGAGGGAGGGGAGGGGCGCGAACCGGAGAAGCTCTGGGAGGTCGGCGAGCTGCGGGCCGCCGCCGTGGCCGGCGTCCTGCTGCTGGCCGGACTGATCGCCGGCTGGTCCGGCGCGTCCGACACCGCGGTGACCGCGCTGAACGCGCTCGCCCTCGTCGTCGGCGCCTGGACCTTCGTACCCGCCACGCTGCGCCGCCTGGCCAAGGGCAAGGTCGGGGTCGGCGCGTTGATGACGATCGCCGCCGTCGGCGGGGTCCTCCTCGGCGAGGTCGGCGAGGCCGCCATGCTGGCCTTCCTCTACTCCGTCAGCGAGGGCCTGGAGGCCTGGTCCCTGGCCCGCACCCGCCGCGGCCTGCGCGCCCTGCTCAACCTGGTGCCCGAACGGGCGACCGTGCTGCGCGACGGCACCGAGCGGACCATCGCTCCGGCCGAACTGCGCATCGGCGACACGATGGTGGTCAGGCCCGGCGAGCGGATCGCCACCGACGGCACCGTCCGCGCCGGCCGCACCGCCCTGGACGTCTCCGCCATCACCGGTGAGTCCGTCCCCGTCGAGGCCGGTCCGGGCAGCGAGGTGTACGCGGGCGCGATCAACGGCACCGGCGTGCTGGAGGTCGAGGTCACCAGCACGGCCGAGGACAACTCGCTGGCCCGGATCGTCCGGATCGTGGAGGCCGAACAGGCCCGCAAGGGCGCCGGCCAGCGCCTCGCCGACCGGATCGCCAAGCCCCTGGTGCCCGGCATCATGGTCGCCGCCGCCCTCATCGCCCTCGTCGGCTCCCTGCTGGGCGATCCGGCCACCTGGATCGAGCGGGCCCTGGTCGTCCTGGTCGCCGCCTCCCCGTGCGCACTCGCCATCTCCGTACCCGTCACCGTGGTCGCCGCCGTCGGCGCGGCCGGCAGGCTCGGCGTCCTGGTCAAGGGCGGAGCCGCCCTCGAAGCCCTCGGCGCCATACGCGCCGTCGCCCTCGACAAGACCGGCACCCTCACCCGCAACCGGCCCACCGTCGTCCGCGTCGCCACCCTGGACGGCCACAGCCGCGACACCGTCCTCGCGGTGGCCGCCGCGCTGGAGGCCCGCAGCGAACACCCCCTGGCCAAGGCCGTCCTGGCCGCCGCCCCCGGGGTGCCCGTCGCCACCGACGTCGAGGCGGTCACCGGCGCCGGCCTCACCGGCCGGCTGGACGGCCGCCCCGTCCGGCTCGGGCGCCCCGGCTGGATCGAGCCCGGCCCGCTGGCCGAAGCCGTCACCGCGATGCAGGACTCCGGCGCCACCGCCGTCCTCGTCGAGGACGACGCGACGGTGATCGGCGCGATCGCCGTACGCGACGAACTGCGCCCCGAGGCCCGCGAGGTCGTCGACCGCCTCCGTGCCCGCGGCCTGACCGTGGTGATGCTGACCGGCGACAACGAGCGCACCGCCCGGGCCCTCGCCGCCGAGGCCGGCATCGACACCGTGCACGCGGACCTGCGCCCCGAGGACAAGGCCCGCATCATCGCCGGGCTCCGCACCCTCCGCCCGACCGCGATGGTCGGCGACGGCGTCAACGACGCCCCCGCCCTGGCCACCGCCGACCTCGGCATCGCCATGGGGGCGATGGGCACCGACGTCGCCATCGAGACCGCCGACGTCGCGCTCATGGGCGAGGACCTGCGCCACCTGCCCCAGGCCCTGGACCACGCCCGCCGCGCACGGCGGATCATGCTCCAGAACGTCGGCCTGTCCCTGGCGGTCATCGTCGGTCTGATGCCGCTCGCCCTCCTCGGCGTCCTCGGCCTCGCCGCCGTCGTCGCGGTCCACGAGCTCGCCGAGGTCGTCATCATCGGCAACGGCGTGCGGGCCGGACGCACCAAGCCGCTGCCCCCGGCCCCGACTTCGACCCCGCACCGCGCGAGCGCGCCCGCCCCGGCCGGAGCCGTCGCCTGACCCCTCGCCCGTAGCACGGTCCGCCGGCCCCGGCCGCTCCACGCTCCGCCGCCGACGGCGCGTGGAGCGGCCGGGGCCGCTGTCGATCACCGCGTCCCCGGGCCGGGTGGAGATCGATGTGCAGAAGTCGCAACTTGAAGAATTCTTCAAGTGCATAGATGATGCTGCCCTGTACTCGGCAGAGATGCGGTCGCGCGCGGCAGCGCCGGCGGCGAGGAGGGGCGCATGAGCGACGTATTCGACCAGGAGCTTCGCGAGCAGCTCGACGAGGCCCGCAGGCAGCGGGCCGAGGCTCGGACGGCAGGTGACGAGGACAGCGCGCAGGCGTACGCCGGACGCGTCACACAGCTGCTGCGGATCGCCGCCCAGCACGGCATCGAGATCGAGCACACCGCCGAGGAACAGGAAGAGGACTGAGCATGGCCGTCCCGCTCTACCAGGCGAAGGCGGAGTTCTTCCGCACGCTCGGCCACCCGGCGCGCATCCGCGTGCTGGAACTGCTCCAGGACGGTCCGCGTCCGGTGCGCGAGCTGCTCGCCTCGATCGAGATCGAGCCGTCCAGCCTCTCCCAGCAGCTCTCCGTCCTGCGCCGCAGCAACCTGGTCACGGCCACCCGCGAGGGCAACACCGTGGTCTACGCACTGAGCACGCCGGACGTCGCGGAGCTGCTGCGGGCCGCGCGCCGCATCCTCACCGAGATGATCGCCGACCAGGGGACGCTGCTCGCCGAGCTGCGCTCGGCCGGGCTTCCGGACGCGGCGGAGCAGACGGCGTGAGCGCCACACGGGCCACCCTCGCGGGCCGGGCCGCCGGGCGGGTCCGGGCCGTCCTGCCGAACCGCGCGGCCCTCGCCGCCATGGGGCGCTCGCCGCGCAAGGACCTGGTGGCGGGTCTGACGGTGGCGATCGTCGCGCTGCCGCTCGCGCTGGGCTTCGGCGTCGCCTCCGGCGCGGGGGCCGAGGCCGGACTGGCCACCGCCGTGGTCGCCGGGGCGCTGGCCGCGGTGTTCGGCGGCTCCAACCTCCAGGTCAGCGGACCGACCGGCGCCATGACCGTGGTCCTGGTGCCGATCGTGCACCGGTACGGCACCTCCGGCGTCCTCACCGTCGGCCTGATCGCCGGCCTGCTGCTGGTCGCCCTCGCCCTCGGCGGGGCCGGCCGTTTCATGGCCTACGTCCCCGCGCCGGTCGTCGAGGGCTTCACCCTCGGCATCGCCGGCGTGATCGGACTCCAGCAGGTGCCCGCCGCCCTCGGCGTCACCAAGGGCGACGCCGAGAACGTCGTGGCCGTCGCCGGACAGGCCCTCGCCGACTTCGCCCGCCACGCGCACCCGGCCGCGCCCGCCGTGGCGCTCGCCGTCGCCGCGGTGATGCTCGTCGGCGCACGGCTGCGCCCCGGCATCCCGTTCTCGCTGCTCGCCGTCGCCGCCGCGACCGCGGTGGCCGACCTCGCCCACCTGGACGTGGCGACCATCGGCCACCTCCCGGCCGGTCTGCCGCTGCCGTCGCTGGGCTTCCTCGACCCCGGCGCGGTGCCGCACCTGCTCACCGCCGCCCTCGCGGTCGCCGCGCTGGCGGCGCTGGAGTCGCTGATGTCGGCGACCGCCGCGGACGCGATGAGTGCTTCCGAACGGCACGACAGCGACCGGGAGTTGTTCGGCCAAGGAGTGGCCAACCTGGTCGCCCCGCTGTTCGGTGGCGTCGCCGCCACCGGCGCGATCGCCCGTACCGCCGTCAACGTCCGCTCCGGCGCCGTCTCCCGGCTGGCCGCCCTGGTGCACGCCGCCGTGCTCGCGGTGGTCGTGTTCGCCGCCGCTCCGCTCGTCGAGGGCATCCCGCTGGCCGCGCTCGCGGGCGTCCTGATCGCCACCGCGGTCCGGATGGTCGAGGTGGCCTCACTGCGGGCGCTGGCCCGAAGTGGACGCGGCGAGGCCGCCGTTCTGGCGCTGACCGCCGCCGCGACCCTGGCCTTCGACCTGGTCACGGCCGTCGTCGTCGGCCTGGCCGTCGCCGGGATCCTGGCCCTGCGCCAGGTCGCGCGGTCCGCGCGGCTCCAGCAGGTGCCGCTGCACGACGGCCTGGCCCCGGCCGAGCACCACGAGGAGGAGCGGGCGCTGCTCGCCGAGCACATCGTCGCCTACCGGATAGACGGGCCGGTGTTCTTCGCGGCCACACACCGCTTCCTGCTCCAACTCGCCGAGACCACCGACGTCAAGGCCGTCATCCTGCGCCTGTCCCACGTCACCGCGATCGACTCCACGGGCGCCCTGGCGCTGGGCGACGCGATCGGCACGCTGGAACGGCGCGGCATCCTCGTCCTGGCCGCGGGGGTGCCGGACGGCCACCGGCGGACCCTGGACGCCCTCGGCGTCCTGGACACCCTCCAGCGGCAGGGGCGGGTCTTCGCCCGGACACCGGACGCCATCGCCCGTGCCCGCACCGAGCTGCGGACCACCGGAGTCCTGGCGGAGGCCACGGCACGAAAGGGAACGGACCGATGACCGCCCGGCGCCCGCACATCCGCCCGAGGCCCCGCCACGACCGCCCCACGACCCGACCCCAGGAGCACCGACCATGAGCAGCGCCACCGGTGACGAGAAGAAGCGGCGCAAGGCCATGCTCATCCGCGCCGGGATCTACATCCTGGGCACCCACCTGTTCGCCGGCTTCGTCATCCTGCTCTTCGCCCTCGGCAACCGCCACTGACCCCCGTCCGGTCGCCGACCCCCGAACTGCTGCCACAACGGCCGGGGTTCGCGCTGCTGACGGTTGGTCGCAACGCCTGGACGGGAACGGGAGTGCTCCAGCGCCGGCAGTGTGGCAGGCTGGCCCGATGTCTACGACCCTCCGCCCCATGGATGCCCGACTCCTGCCCGCCTGGCTCGATCGCAGCCGGGCCGAGTACGCCAAGGACCTCGTCGCTGCGGGGCAGACGCCCGAGGAGGCCGGCCGGCACGCGGCCGACAGCATGGCCCGCTACTTCCCCTCCGGTGCACCGAGCCCCGGGCATGCGGTCTTCGACGTGGTCGATGCCGCCGGGGCCACCGTCGGCCACCTCTGGATCGGACCGGACACGAGCGAGGACGCCGGCTCCTGGTGGGTCTGGGACATCGCGATCGACGCCGACAAGCGCGGGCTGGGCCTCGGGCGAGGGGCCATGCTCCTCGGCGAGGAGTACGCCCGGGCGCAGGGCGCCCATACCCTCGGGCTCAGCGTCTTCGGGTTCAACACGGGCGCGCGCGGCCTCTACGAGTCGCTCGGCTACGAGACGACCTCGGTCAAGATGCTCAAGCGGCTCGGCTGAGGTCCTGGGGCATCGCCTACGGGTGGGTGTCCTTGGCCGTGGGCTGCGTCCTCTGGTTGTAGATCTCCTTGCCGTCCGCGTTGTAGGCGTGGACGTAGGGGGCCGGGGGGAAGGGGTCCGCGTCGGGGCCGGTGGAGACGGCCGCGGTGTAGACGAAGGCGCCGCCCGCCATGACGGCCGGGTACTGCGTCGGGTCGTCGCCGTAGCTGATGGTGACCTTGGCGACGTCGGCGGTGTAGTGCCCGGCGCCCAGCGAGAGGACCTGCCCGGCACCGGTCGGGGCGTTGAAGCTGTCGAAGAACTCGACCAAGTGGCCGGCGCCCCACAGACGGTCGTTGATGAACGTCGGGGGGAGGGAGATGCTGTGCCCGGTCCGGCCCTTCGACTCGCACTGCGCGTACTGGCCGGCGGAGTCGACGGCGATGACCACGCCGTCGGTGTCCGACGAGGCGACGGGAGCGCGGACCCCGATCACCGCCTGGTACTGCGAAGCCTCGGAGCCCAGGCAGGAGGCCAGGATCCCGGCGACGGTCCCGGCGTCGATCGGGGTCGTCGTCGTGCTGGTGACGGTGAAAGCCGCCGGGGGGTGGGGGGAGGCCGGCACAGAGGGGGTGCCTGTGGCGGCCGGCCCCTGCTGTGGTGCCGGTGGGTGTTGTGGCCCCGGCGGGTTCAGCACGGACGGGAGGGCCAGGCACAGGGCCGCCGCGGTGCAGGCCGCGGTCGCGCCGAGGGCGTGTCGGCGGTGGCGGCGCCGGTCGGCGCGTCTGCGGATCTCCGCAGCGGGCAGGGTCGGTGCCGGCATCTGCGTGCCGAGCAGCCGCAGCCGGTCGTCGAGGCTGTCGTGGACGGGGTCAGACACGGAGCTTTCCTTCCTCGCTGGTCGGGGTCCGGTCGGAGAGTCTGGCCGCGAGCGCGGTCCGGCCGCGGGCGAGACGGCTCTTGACGGTGCTGATGCCGGCGCCGGTCTCGGCGGAGACCTGCTCGATGGAGAGGTCGCACATGTGGTGCAGGACCAGGGCGATCCGCTGTGCTTCGGGTAGGTCGCGGAGCGCGGTGACCAGCATCAGGTGCTCCTCGGTGGGCGGCTCGACGGTGGACGGTTCGTGGCGGTGGTGGTGTCCGGCCAGGTGCAGGCCCCGGGCGAGGCGCCGCCAGCGGGAGTGGGCCAGCCGCCGGGCGGTGGTCCGGATCCATGCCTCCGGGGCGTTGCCGGGGTCGAAGGTGCGCCTGCGGTCCCAGGCGCGGATGAAGGCCTCCTGGACCACGTCCTGGGCTTCGGACCAGTTGCCGGTTATCGCGTAGAGCTGCCCGGTGAGGCGGGAGAAGGACGCCGCGTAGAACGCGTCGAACTCCTGTGGCGTCATCAAGGGCCTCTCCTCCGGGGCTGTCCGTCAGCTCGCGGCACGGGCGGTGCGCGAGGGAGCACTCCTCGGCCACGGCGGGTCAGCCGTGCGTCCTGGGTGGAGCCTCCCGCCCTGTACGCACGAGCGCCGTCCCAGGGTTACATCGACGACCTATGACCTGGATCACACGCGCGGGGTGCGACCGCTCGGGCGTCGGGAGGCGTACAGGGGCGCGGGCATCAACCGGACGCCCGCAGGAAGGGACACGGATTCATGCGTATCCGCCCGATCATGATCATCACCGCCACCGCCGCGGCCATCGCGACCGCGGGGGGAATGGCCACCGCCGCGACCGGCACCCCCACGGCCACCCCCACGGCCCAGAGCAAGCCCGCCGCCGCGCCGGCCGCCCCTGCCGCGCCTGCCGCCCCGGCCTCCGGCGGCGGCTCGGCCGCGACCGGGGCGACTGCCACCCCGGCGGCCTCCACCGTCACCAGCACGACGACGACCCCGATCGACGCCGGGACCGTCGCCGGGATCCTGGCCTCCTGCCTGGGTTCCGAGGCTTCGCAGTACCAGGCGGTGATCGGGGTCCGCGCTCCCGTCGCCTCGTCGGACACCGACGGCGTGGTCGTCGCCGTCGACTCCGCCGGCCAGTACGTGCAGTGCGAGTCGAAGGGCGACAAGGGCACCAGCATGTCCTCGCCCGCGACGTTCATCAACGACCGCCTGTGGGGCACCGGTCACCTGGTCGAGTTCTTCGACAGCTTCAGCACGCCGACCGGTGCCGGGCAGGTCCTCTCGCTGGGCGCCGGGCACTACACCGCCGACGTCGCCAAGGTCACCATCAGCTACGGCGACGACGCGACGGAGTACCCGGCCGTCATGGCGGGCGGCGCGTTCGCCTACACGGCTGCCATCTCCACCGGCTCCGACGCGAACGCCTTCCCCCCGGCCCCCTACGTCCACGCCTACAACGCGGACGGCAAGGAGATCTACAACCAGAAGACGCAGCCCACGGTCAAGAACACCCACCCGTAGGCGACACCCCGGGCGGGCGGCCGTTGCGACCGCCGCGGGGGGAGTGAGCCGGATCCTCCGCGGAGGATCCGGCTCACTGCCTGACGAACCGGGCCGAGCGGGTCAGCGCTGCCGCTCGGGCTCCGCGTAGGTGCGGAAGTCCGAGGCGGTCTCCGGCCAGTTGGCCCGCTGCCAGCTCCGCAGCTCCGGGTACGTCGCGTGGGCGGGCACGACCACCAGGCGCTCGTCGAACCACCGGGTCAGGAACTCGCGCCGGCTGCGCACCTCCTCCCGGGTGCGCCCGCTCAGCATGACCTGCCCGACCCCCTGGGTGGTGTCCTGCACCGTGTCCCCCGTCCGGAAGCCGTACGGGAGGTCCAGCCGCACGTGCTCGACACCGGGCAGGGCCCGGATCTGCTCCAGTGAGGGATAGCCGACCAGGACGCCGGGCCGGTTGGCGAGGAAGAGGGTGCTGACGCTCTCCGGGCGGACGGTCGGTTCGATCGTCGGCTCGATCCCCTCCGCGCACCGGATGGCGGCTTCGCCCAGGTCCACGCCGAACTTGAACGCCACCGCTTCGGAGATCAGCCCGCCGCCGGTGCGGGCGGCGCACTCGCCGAACACGAGCCCGCCGGTGTCGGGCCGGCGGAACAGCTCCATGTGGAACACCCCGCGCCGCAGGCCGAGGGCCCGCAGCGCCTCCGTCACGACCGGCCGTGCCAGGGCGAAGGCGTCCGCGTCCTCGGTCGGGTCGAAACGTTCCAGCTGGAGCACCCGGTTGGCGTCGACGGCGGTCAGGCACGGCTCCGCGTAGGTGCCCACGCTGAGGAACCGGAGTTCGCCGTCGAAGACCACGCCGTCCGCCATCCACTCCTCGCCCGGCGTGAACTCCTCCAGGACGAAGGTGCGTTGCGGAACGCCCCGGCGCCGGTACTCGGCGCAGGTGTCGATCAGCTCGGACAGCCCCCGGACGACCGAGGTGTTCCGGGTGCCCGCCCCGGCGATGGGCTTGAGCACCGCCTTGTCGAAGTCCGCGAGGGCGGACGGATCCAGGTGGTGGATGTCCTCGATGACCTGCGAGGCGCCGACGTCCAGGCCGGCCGCCGCGACGGCCCGCTTCTGCAGCCACTTGTCCCGGAAGTTCGGGGCGATGTCCGCGGCCACGGCCGTCGGGAGGTCCAGGACCCGGGCGAGTGCCGCGACGGTGACCAGGGCCTCCTCGTCGGAGGTCTGGAGGAAGCGGAACTCCCGCTCGGCGGCGCCGGTCCGGCGCAGGGCGAGGAGGACGCTCTCGATGCTCGTCGGGTCCTCGGCGAAGATCCCCACGGCCCCGTCCGGGAGCTTCAGGTAGCCCCAGTCCGCCAGGTGCGGGCCGTGCACCACGTAGGGCGTGATGCCGTTCCGGAGGCAGGCGCGCATCGCGTACGGGTCCGTGCCGACGATCAGGGCCGAGGACTGGTCCTGGGGCAAGGGTTCTCCTTCGTTGTGGGGCTGAGGGGGCGGCGGTCCGCGGGCGGACCGGGAAGACGGGTCGGAAGGGTGGACCGGGACGGCGGGTCTAGAGGTCGGCGATCCGCCACACCCCGATCGACTTGTCGGCGAAGCGGTGCTCGACCCGCCTGCCGTCCTCCTCGGTGACGTAGACCTCGGTGCACTGCTCGTCGAGCACCCGGAAGGGCTCGGGCAGCAGGAAGGGGGCCCGCCGGAGGTTGAGCGGACGCCAGCCGCCCGCTTCGGTGGCGGCCTCGTTCCCGGCCCGCCCGACGAAGGTGGTCGTCGCCAGGTAGGTCGAGCCGCTGCGCCGGATGTTGTCCAGCGCGCGGTGGACGTCGTCGTCTCCGAGGTGCACCAGGCAGTCGCGGGAGAACACCAGGTCGACCTCCGGCAGCGGGTCGCGGGTGAGGTCGAGGACCCGGAACTCGCGGTCGGCGCGGGCGAAGCGCGCCCGGTTGCGCTCGACCACCGCGGGGACGATGTCGGCACCGATGTAGCGGTCGACGCCCAGGTCGACCCTGGACATCCAGAAGAAGTCCCCGCACGGCGCGTCGAGCAGGCTCCGGACGCCGAGCTCGGCGAGCAGGGACGGCAGTTCGGCACGCAGCGCGGCCGTCTGGGCCAGGTTCGACCCGAGGCCGGAGCGGGATTCGTCGTCGTCGGCCCCGCTGTCCTCGGTCAGCGTCCAGGCCCCGCTGGCGTAGATCCGGGCGAAGGTCTCCTGGAGCGTGTCGCGCGGTGGCCCGGCGGCTTCCGGTGCCGCCACGGAACCGCGCGTGCCCTGCTCCCGGGTGTCGTCGGTCATTGGTCCTCCTTGGTCGTACGGACGGATGCCGGCACTGCTGCCGAAGCCTGTTGCGGACGGTCCGCCCCCGCCTCCGCCCCCGCCGCGGGCTGCGGCTCGGACGGCAGGGTGCGGACCCCCGGGACGGCCAGCACGACGCCCGCGGCCGCGGCGACCAGGCAGGCCGCGCCCAGGAAGACGGCGCCGCTGCCGGCCCGGTCCGCGATCGGGGCGGCGACCGCCAGGCCGAGCGGGAGGAAGACGAAGGAGCCGAAGGCGTCGTAGGACATCACCCGGGACATCGACTCCTCCGGCACGTGCTTCTGCAGTGCCGTGAGGAAGGTGACGTCGTTGAGGCTCATGCACAGGCCGGTGACGAACATCGCGCCGGCGGTGACGGCGACCGGCGCGGCGCAGGCCAGCGCGACCAGGGACGGCACGATCCCCAGGGTGAACAGCACCGCGGCCCGCAGGGGCCGGCGGGGCCGCAGCCGGATGGCCAGCAGGCTGCCCGCCACGAAGCCGACCGCCTGCGCGGTGAGGACGGCGGCCCATCCGGAGGCGCCGCCGAGGTGCGCCTCGGCCTCGACCGGTCCCAGCACGATGAAGCCGGCGCCGATGCACACGTTCACCAGCGCGAGTTGCGCCACCGCCGCCCACAGCCAGGTCCGTTCGGTGAACTCCCGCCACCCGTGCCGGAGTTGGAAGAAGATCCCTTCCTCCGTGGGCGACGGCTGGTCCGCCGTGCCGGTCAGCCGGACTCCGGCGAGGAGCACCGCGGACACCAGGAACGTCGCCGCGTCCACCACCAGTGCCCAGCCGGCGCCGAGCAGGACGACCAGCACGCCCGCGAGCGCCGCGCCGCCGATGCTGCCCGCGTTCATCGACAGCTGGACCAGCGCGTTGGCGGACTGGATCTTCTCGGCGGGCACGAGCTGCACCGTGACGCTCCGGGACGCCGGGGTGAACAGCGCGCTGGCGGCGCCGCTGACCATCGACAGGACGACCAGGCCCGCCAGGGAGTCCGTCCCGGTCAGCACCAGGACCGCGACCGCTCCCTGGGCGAGACCCGCGGTCAGGTCCGCCCCGACCATGACCCGGTGCCGCGGCAGCCGGTCGGCCAGGACACCGCCGTACAGCAGGAACGCGACCTGGGCGGCGATCCGGGCGGCGGCCACGATCCCGAGGGTCGAACCCGAGCCGTCCGGCATTCCGAGGACGGCGAAGGCGAGCGCCACCGGTGCGATGGCGTCACCCAGCAGGGAGACGGACCGGGCGGAGAACAGCAGCAGGAAGGAACGGTCTCGGAGGATGGAGAGGTCGGCGCGCACACAAGGCCTTTCACGTTCTGGCCCGACGGGATCGAGCTGGTCGGGGAGCCGTCACACCGCGGTCCGGTCCGGGCGGTCGGGGAACCGTCACACCGTGGTCCGGTCCGGGTGTTCGGGTGGCGGTGCCGAGAGGCGGGCGCGGGTGGCGGCGAGCCGCTCCAGCGGCACCGGGTCGGCCTTCCAGGGGCGGTGGAGATGGTCCCCGGCCGCCCGGGGCACCAGGTGGACGTGCAGGTGGAACACGTCCTGCCAGCCCGCGTCCCGGTTCGCCTGGAACAGCGTCAGGCCGTCCGGCGCCAGCACGTCCCGGATCCGCCCGGCCATCAGGTGGACGGTGGCCATCACGGCGGCGGCGTCCTCCGGGGTGATCTCCCAGAGGTCGGCGGCGTGGCGCTTGGGGATCACCAGGGTGTGCCCGTCCATGACCGCGGTGATGTCGAGGAAGGCGATGGTCCGCTCGTCCTCGTGGACGACGGCGGCGGGCAGCCGGCCCCCGACGATGGCGCAGAACACGCAGTCCGCGGACCGCGGGCCGTCGCCCCGGTCCCGCTCCGGCCCGCCGGTGGGCGCAGGGGCCGCGGTGGTCGGCCGGGCCGTCATCGCGCGACCCGGCGGGAGAGTTCGGCCAGGTCGCCGGCGGTCCGCGACAGCGGGAAGCGCCCGCTGTTGACCAGGCCGGCCGCGGCCAGGTCGTCCAGCCGCTCGGGCGAGCGGAGGAACTCCTCGATGCGGCCCCGGAGCGCCGTGAAGTCCCCGAAGTCGACCGGGAGCGCGGAGCGGCCGAGCACCTCGGTCAGGCCCGGCACGGGCTGGTAGGCGACCGGCAGGCCGCACGCCTGCGCCTCGATGGTCACCAGCCCGAACGCCTCCAGCCGGAGCGAGGGGACGATCAGGAGGTCGTGTCCGCCGAACGCGCGCCACAGGTCCTCCCGGGACAGCCAGCCGAGGCGGCGCACCCGCGACAGGTCGGAGCGTGCGGCCAGGGCCGCGAACTCCGCCGGGGGAGCGGCCACGGAGAGCTCCACCCCGGGGAGCGAGGCCACCGCCGCGATCAGGCCGGAGGTGGCCTTCTCGGCGGTGAGCCGACCCGCGTAGAGCACCCGCAGGACGCCCGCTTCGCGCTCCGCGCGGTGCCCCGGCCCGGTGGGCCGGCCGGCCAGCAGCCGGTCGGGGACGCCCCAGGGGATGTGGACGATCCGGTCCGACGGGACCGGGGCGATCCGGCGCAGCCGGTCCGCCATCGCCCGGGTGGGGACGACGATCGCGTCGGCCGATGCCGCGGTCTCCCGCAGGACGACGGCCTGGGTCGGGTGGTCCTCGGCGAACAGCAGGTCGGTGCCGTGCACCAGCGCGATGCTCGGCCGGTCGGGAAAGACCTGCTGCAGGGCGGCCGTCGCGCCGAAGGCCAGGTGCTGGAGGTGCAGCACGTCGTGGTCGGCGGCGGGGTACCTGTCCCGGACGGCGGCGCCGAGCCGGTCCACGTAGGCCCAGAACGCCGGCCCCGACACCGTCTTGCCCGGCACCGCGAGCAGGGCCGGTGAACCGGAGGTGTCGGCCACCTGCCGGTCCTCCGGGGCGAGCATGAAGACGTCGGCGGGGATGAGCGGTTCCGGCCCGCCGTACAGGTCGCGCAGCAGCTCGACGCTGCCGCCGGGGCTGTCCGGGGGGAGGTCGATCCCGGTGAGGACGTTCACGCGAGCTCCTCGTACAGTCGCGACGTGTCGATGCCGCTGGTCCGGGTGTACTTCCGGCCCATGTTCTGGTAACTGGCCTCCGCGCCGAGGGTCTTGAGGAAGATGATCTTCCCGAAGGTCATCCCCGGATAGATCCGCACCGGGCGCACGACGCGGATCTCGAGCGTCCACCGGATGGCGTGGCCGACGTGGCCGAGCGGTGCCGAGACGTGCACCCAGACGCCCAGTGCGCCCACCGTGCGGTCACCGTTGATCATCTGCGCGAAGCGCTCGGAATGGGTGCGCTCGTGGGTGACCCCGAGGTAGAGCCTGCCCGGCAGCAGCACCATGCCGTCCGGCGGGATGGTGCGCTCCTCGAACTCGGTGGAATGCGCCGCGTCGAGTTCGGACTCGCACACCCGGATGGTGTCGCCGAGTCGCCAGTCGTAGGCGTTCGGGGAAATCCTTCGGGGGTCGAACGGCTCTATGACGATGTCACCGGAGTCGATCGACCTGGCTATTTCCGCCCGGGTGAGGATCACAGCTGCCCCAACTTGTCCCGCCAGTAGCGCGATTCCTGCGGTCCGACCGCGCCCTGGTACTTCCCGGAATAGGGCTCGATATCGCCGAGCGTGTCGAAGAACATGATCTGCCCGATCTTCATCCCGGGATACACCCGCAGCGGTCGGACCGCGGACAGCATGAGGGTCCACTGGCCGTGGAAGCCGATGTCCCCGATCGGGGCGGTGATCTCCACGAAGAGCCCGAGCCGGCCGACCGAGGAGCGCCCGAAGAGCAGCGGCACGAAGACGTCGGATCCGACCTCCTCCACGGTGTGCCCCAGGTAGAGCTGGTCGGGCTCCAGCACGAAGCCGCTGGAGTCGATCTTGGTGGCGTCGGTCCGGTTGGGCCGGTACGCGTCGATGACGCTGTCCGTGTAGGTGATCAGCGTCTCCCCGAGGCAGACGTTGTAGCTGTTCGGGTTCACCTGGTCCCGGTTGAACGGGGATATGGAAATCCTGCCGTCGCGGGCGGATTCAACGATTTCTGGTCCCGTCAGGATCACAGGAGGCTCCCACTCTTCCGGCCTGCCGGACAAAACGGCGGGCGCGCACCGACGAGGCTTTTACGGGTCGTTTTCCAGGACGTTTGCCAGCTCGTCCGAGCATGCTCCATACTCATCCCCCATGAAACACGTCATAGCCCTTGATGTGGGCGGTACCGGAATCAAGTCCGCCCTGATCGGAAGCAGCGGAGAATTACTTCACCAGGCCCGCCGGGAAACCCCTCGCGAACGCGGCACCGACACCGTCGTGGAATCGGTGCTCGAGGCGGCCGCCGAAATGCTCGCCCACGGCGAGCGCCGCTTCGGTCGGCCCGCGGCCGCGGTGGGCGTCGCCGTGCCCGGCATCGTCGACGTCGGCACCGGCACCGTCGTGTTCGCGGCCAACCTCGGTTGGCACGACCTCCCGCTCGGCGCGCTGCTGGCCGACCGCCTGGGCGGCGTGCCGGTCGCCTTCGGCCACGACGTCCGCACCGGAGGACTCGCCGAGCAGCGGATCGGCGCCGGCCGGGGCACCGAACAGTTCCTCTTCCTGGCCATCGGCACCGGCATCGCGGGCGCGATCGCCCTCGGCGGACGGATCGAGGCGGGCGCCCACGGCGCCGGCGGCGAGCTCGGCCACATCGTGGTCCGGCCCGGAGGCGCCGCCTGCCCCTGCGGCCGGCGCGGCTGCCTGGAGCAGTACGCCTCGGCCTCGGCCGTCGGACGGGCCTGGGCCGCGGCCTCGGGCCGGCCCGCCGCCGACGCGGCGGACTGCGTCCGGGCGCTGGAGGCCGGCGACAGCCGCGCCCGGACGGTCTGGGACGACGCCCTGGCCGCGCTCGCCGACGGTCTCGTCACCTGCCTCACCCTGCTCGACCCGGGCACCGTGATCATCGGAGGCGGGCTGGCCGAGGCCGGGGACACCCTGTTCGAACCGCTGCGCGCGGCGGTCGGGAAGCGGCTCGCCTTCGAGCGGATGCCGGAGATCGTGCCGGCGGCACTCGGGGAGACGGCGGGCTGCCTCGGCGCCGGCCTGCTGGCCTGGGACCTCCTCGGCGGCTGACGTCCCGCGCCCCCCGCCGTCGGCCCGCCGCTCCCGCAGCGGGCCGACGGCGCGGGTACGGGACGGTACGGGCCGCGCATCAGGCCCCCGCCAGCACGGCGAGCTCCGCCCTCACGGACTGCTGCTCCCAGCTCTCCCGATCGCGCAGGTAGACCGGCCGGTCGGCCTCGATGGCCCGGGTCTCGGCCCCGCCGGGCGTGAGCCGCCAGCGCACCGAGCCCGTCACCGGCCGGGCGCAGAAGTCCATGAACGACTGGGTGGCCGCCCGCAGTTCGCCGAACCAGCGGCCCTCCAGGGCCTCCCGCACCCACAGCTGTTCGAGGTGCATCTTCTCGCGGATCGTCTCGGCCGAGAGCACCGCCGACTCGAGGTGCCGGTAGCTGCGCAGCAGGAGCCAGGCGGCCGGCATCTCCCGGATCTCCAGCACCTTCTCGCCGCCGGCGAGGTGCTCCAGGCCGCTGTACCGCCCGAGGCCGAAGGCGCCGACCCGCCGGTTCAGCTGGTCGATCAGCGGCACCAGCGGCAGGCGGGTGCCGTCGACCGCCACCGGCGTGCCCCCCTCGAACCGGACCTCGATGCCGTCCTCGGTGACCGCAGGTCGGCGCGCGCTCCACCGGAACAGCTGCTCCGGCACCGCGTGCTGCTCGGGGTCGTCCAGGAGCCCGGACTCGAACTCGCGGCACCAGAGGTTCGAGTCGCCGCTCACGACGCGCTCGCTCATCCGGGCGAGGCCGGCCTCCTTCAGCTCCTGGATCTTGACCTCCCGGCCCACCGGGTCGAGGTCGTACGGGCTGCCGTAGGCGCCGTCGAAGCCCAGCAGTTCCAGGGCGCCGTTGAGTCTGCGCATGGTGTTCTGGGAGCGGTTGGCGGTGTGCAGGACGGCCGCCGCCCCGAGTTCCGCCGCCAGTTCGGTGGCGAACCGGGCGATCAGCGGGCGGCTCAGGGTCGAACTCACCGGGTGGGTCCCCAGGTAGACCGCCTGGCTGACGATGGCCGCCCGCACGAACTCGTCGGCGAAGGCTCCACGGCCGTCCACGACGTGCAGCCGGACCCCCAGCTCGTCGGCGATCTGCTGTTTCTGTTCGCTGGTCTCGTCCTCGCCGAGGTCCACGCTCAACGCGTGGACGTTCCGGAACCCGGCGTTCTTCAGCCGCAGCAGGAGGAAGCTGCTGTCGAGCCCTCCGCTGAAGAGCGTGACGACGGGGGCTTCCGCCGGCAGGGCATCGGTGGTGAGTTGACGGAAGGAGCGGATCAAGCGGTGATGGCTTTGCATGATGGTCCTTCGAGACGCGGTGGGGGAAGTGGTTCGGCGCGTGCGGCGGCCGTCCCGCGGGTGAGGTCCGCGGCCCGGGCGGCGGGCGGCCTCAGTCGTCCGAGTAGGTGCCGAAGGAGGAAGCGGATTCCGGCCAGTTCTCCTTCTGCCACCGGCGCAGTTCGGGGTAGCTCGCGTGCGCGGGCACGACCAGCAGCCGCTCGTCGAACCACGCGGTCAGGGAGTCGCGGCGGTCGCGGAACTCCTCCCGGGTGCGGCCGCTCAGCACGACCTGGCCGACGGCCTCGGTGGTGCTCGCGAGCGCGTCCGCCATGCGGAAGCCGTACGGGAGTTCCAGTCGCAGGTACTCGACCCCGGGCAGGGCGCGCACCTCGGCCGGGGTCGGGTAGCCGACCAGGACGCCGGGACGGTTGTTGAGGTAGGTGGAGCCGATCGTTTCGGGCCGCACCGAGGGCTCGATCCGGGGGTCGGTCCCGGCCGCGCAGCGCAGCCCGGCGAGCGCCAGGTCGACGCCGAACTTGGCTTCGACCAGCTCGGGTTGGAGCAGTCCGCCGGTCCGGGCAGCGCATTCGCCGAACACCAGCCTCCCGGTGTCCGGCTGGTGGAAGAGCTCCATGTGGAAGGTGCCGCGCCGCAGGCTGAGCGCTCGCAGGGCCGGTTCCACGACCGAGCGTGCGAGGTCGTAGGCGGAGGCGTCGGCGACCGGGTCGAACACCTCGACCTGGAGCGCCCGGTTGAAGTCCACCGTGCTCAGGCAGGGCTCGCCGTACGTGCTGACGCTGAGGAACCGCAGCTCTCCGTCGAAGACCACGCCGTCGGCGATCCACTCGTCGCCCGCAACGAACTCCTCCAGCACGAAGGTCCGTTGGGGCATGCCGGCGCGCCGGAGCTCGGCACACCGGGCGATCAGCCCGGCGCGGCCCTCGACGACCGAGGTGTTCCTGGTGCCGGCACCGGCGACCGGCTTGAGGACCGCCTTGTCGAAGTCCTCGACGCTCGCCGGATCCAGGTGGTGGACGTCCTCGATCAGGCGGGACCGGGTGACCTCGATGCCGGCCGCGGCGAGCGCCTCCTTCTGCAGCCACTTGTCCCGGAACCGCACGGCGGTATCCGGGTCCACGGCGACCGGGGCGCCCAGGACCTCGCCCAGGGCCGCCACGGTGACCAGGGCGAACTCGTCCCCGGTGTGGACGCAGTCGAAGTCCCGGTCGGCGAGGCCGGCCCGGTGCAGCGCGAGCAGCACGCTCTCCACGCTGGAGGTGTCCTCGGCGAAGACGGTCTCGACCCCGTCCGGAATTCCGATGAACCCCCAGTCGCGCAGGCCGGGGCCGTGCACCACGACGGGCTCGATTCCGTTGCGGAGCGCGGCCCGGATCAGGTACGGGTCCGCTCCGACGATCAGGGCCGAGGATCGGTTCTCAGACACGGGTCTCCTTTGGAACGGGGCGGGTCCAGCCCACGATGTTCGTGCATCGATTCAGTGGCAATGCCCCACCTGATGCCGCCGCTTCGGCGAATTCGCCGGGGCCTCGGGCGCGAATGACCGGGGGAATGCCTGCGGGGATGCGCGGAATGCGTCCCGTTCCACGTATCCGTCACGCTCCGACGGATACGCGAACCCCCCGGTCGGCTCCGGAACCATGGCGTCGTGGTTCTTGATCCATAGTCCATGACAAGCAGTTGATGTGCAATGGCACATTGCATCTCGCGGTGCCGGCGTCCCCATTTGACCCGTTTCGGCCGTCTATTTTCACATCGGATCACAAGTGGAGTCGGATCCTCCAGCGCGCTCGACAGGGCTTCCCTGGAAAGCATGTGACGGACCATCGGACAACCGGGCGTGTCTCCGGCGATCTGGGCAAGCGGGGCCGGATCGGACATAGCGCATGATTGCCGGTATTCCCCGGAAGAGGGTGGCGGGACCTCCTCCGATTGCTTAGGCTCCTGGAGGTTCCGGCACTTGCCCGGTGCGGCGGAAAACGGGATCCGACGGAATTCCCGGACGCGCCGCGGTCGGCCCTTTCCGCCTCCCGGCCCGGCCGGAGTGAGGACACCTGACAATTCCGTCCCGGCCGACCCGGACCTTCACGGGAACCCGCGCGACCCGTCGGCCGCCGGGATTCCCGCCCACCCGCGCGGCGTCGGCGTCGGTCCCATCAACACGCATTACGCGGCGCCGTGTCCACCGACCCGGTCAGCGCACGAGAGGACGGAGTCAGCCAGTGATCCAGTGGAACAACGGACCGACCGGGGACGAGCCGGGGGCCACCGTGCACGCCCTGTTCGAACACCATGCGGAGCTCGCCCCGGACCGGACGGCCGTGGTCGCGGACGACGGGCAGCTGAGCTACCGAGAGCTGAACGCCCGCGCGAACCGGCTGGCCTGGCGGCTGCGCGAGGCGGGCGTCGGGCCCGACACGCTCGTGGGCATCTGCGTCGAACGCTCCGCCGCGATGATCGTCGGACTGCTGGGCATCCTGAAGGCGGGCGGCGCGTACGTCCCGCTCGACGCCGGATACCCCGCCGAGCGGCTGGAGTTCATGCTGCGGGACACCGCCGCCCCGGTGCTGGTGACCCAGCGCCGGCTCGCCGACCGGCTCCCCGCGGGCCGGGCGACCGTCGTCCTGCTCGACGAGGACCCGGCCCACCACCCCTCCGGGAACCCGCCCGTCGTCGGCCGGCCGGAGCTCGCCAACGTCATCTACACCTCCGGATCCACCGGAACACCCAAGGGCGTCCTGGTTCCGCACCGGAGCGTCGTCCACCTGGTGACCGATCAGGACTACGTGTCCATCACGCCGGACGACCGGGTCGCCGCACTCGCCACACTGTCCTTCGACGCCTCCACCTTCGAGATCTGGGGGCCCCTGCTCAACGGCGCGACCTGCGTCGTCTACAGCTTCGGCGGCACCGACCTGACCACCCTCTGCCGCCGGGTCCACCGGGACGCCGTCTCCGTCCTGCACCTGACCAGCCCCGTCTTCCGGCTGCTGGAGCCGGCGCACCTCGCCGAACTCTCCGGGGTGGACACCCTGCTGTTCGGCGGGGACTCCATCCGGGCCGAGGTGGCGGACCTCGCGCGGCAGGCCTTCGCGGGGCGGCTGATCCACCTGTACGGGCCGACCGAGACGACGGGCTTCGCGACCTACCAGGACGTCCGGACCATGGCACCGGACGCCACGATGATCCCGATCGGCACCCCGCTCGACCGGGTCCGGGTCCGGGTGCTCGGGCCGGACGGAGCGGACGTTCCGGACGGGGAGAGCGGAGAGCTCCACATCGGCGGAGCCGGCATGACCCGCGGCTACCTCGGCCGCGCCGAACTCACCGCCGAACGCTTCGTCCCGGACCCCGACGACCGCGCCGGCTCCCCGCTCTACCGCACCGGTGACCTCGTCCGGCGCGGCCCGGACGGGGCGCTGCGCTTCCTGGGCCGGATCGACCGCCAGATCAAGGTGCGCGGCTACCGGATCGAACCGGGCGAGATCGAGGCCGCGCTCACCCGGCACCCCGGGGTGCACGACGCGGTCGTGGTGGCCCGGGACGACGGCGCGGGGGACAAGCGCCTCGACGCCTACGTCGTCCCCTCCTCCGGACCGGCCTCCGGTCCGGCCTCGGGACCTGACTCCGGACCCGTCGGCACCGCCGACGGCGCGGGACGCGACCGGGAACTGGTGGCCGACCTGCGCCGGCGGCTCTCGACGGAGCTGCCGCGGTACCAGCGCCCGGCCTCGATCACCGTGATACCGGCGATCCCGCTCACGACGAACCTCAAGGTGGACGCGGCGAAGCTGCCCGCCCCCGCCGAGGAGCGCGATGCCGCCCAGGGCTCCCCGACCGCCCCCCGTGACGAGCTGGAGTCGGCGCTCGCCGCGCTCTGGCGCGAGATGCTCGGACTCACCGAGGTCGGGATCGACGACGACTTCTTCACGCTCGGCGGAGACTCCGTCTCGGCGGTGCAGCTGGCCACCGCCGCGACCCGGCTGTCCGGCGTCCCGGTCACGGTGCGTGATGTCATCGGCTCCCCGACCATCCGCGGACTGTCCGCCCTGGCCGACGGATCCGCCGCGGTACGGACCGACGGTGCGGCCGGCGCTCCGGCCGGTTCGCCGCGGCCGACTCCCGCCGGAGGCCCCGCATGAGCGGCCGGGCCCCCGCCGACGCGCCTCTGACCAGGGCGCAGAAGTTCCAGTGGTTCCTGGAGAAGGGGCTGGCCGAAGGACTCCGGCCGCTCCCGGCGGGGACCGACGAGGCCGCCGCCCAGCGCCTGGTGCACGCACTGGAGGACCGGTTCGAGATCCTCCGCACCTCCCTCGCCGTCGTCGACGGAGAACTGCGGCAGCTGGTCCACCCGTCGGGCTCCCCGGTGCGGGTCGTCGACGTCGCTCCGGACGGCACCGCCGAGCGGAGCCTGGCCGACCTGGTACGGGTGTTCACCGCGCACAGCCACGGCAGGGTCGGCCGGTTCCTCGTGCAGTTCCATCTGCTCCGGTCCGAGGACCGGCGCTGGTTGGCGGTGGTCGCCGACAACGTGGCCGTGGACGCCGGGTTCCACGGCGTGGTGGACCAGCAGCTCACCGACCTGCTGCACGGACGGACGGACAGCCCGGACACCGGTGTCCCGCACCGGCGCCCCGGGATCCAGCCGGCCGAGCAGGCCCGGCGCGAGGCCGACCCCGGCGAGGACACCGAACGCACCAGGGCGCTCGACTACCTGCGGCGGCACTTCTCCCACGCACCGGCACGGATGCACCCGCACCACCCTCCGGGCGAAGGGACGGCGGGCCGCTACTACCGGAGCACGCTCACCCTGCCCGGCGCGGACGGCCTCTTCGCCCGCGGCATGGCCCACACCGGGCTGCTGCCCTCGGCCGTCGTCCTCGCCGCCTTCGCCCAACTGCTCTGCCTGCGTGCCGACACCGACGCGTGCACCGTCAACGTGTCGCTCGACAACCGGCACAACGCCGACCTCCGCCGCGTGCTGTGCGCCACCGCGCAGCGCACCCCGGTGGCCCTCCGCCGGCAGGGCCGGAGCCTGCTGGAAGCGGCCGCCGAGGTGCAGCGGACCCTGGCCGAGGGGCACCCCGCCTACGGCCGGTACGACCCCTTCGACCTGATCCGCGAACGGGTCGAGGCCCAACACCGCCGAGGCGTCTGCCTCTCCACCGACCTCGCCTTCAACTTCATTCCGCCGCCGCAGGGCTGGCGGGAGCTGATCGAGGCCGAGCCCGGCCCCACGGACGGGCGTGGCTCGACGGGCGGGCCCGGCTCGACGGGCGGGTCCGGTTCCACGGACCGGCCCGGCTCCCGGATCAGCTGGGCGACTACTGCGGAGACCTCTTACGAGTACGGAGCCAGCCTGTCGGTCCGCTGGGCCGACCCGCACACCGTCCGGCTGTCCGTCCACGGCGACTCCAGGGTCCTGGAACCCGAGCAGTGCGCGGCACTGCTGCGCGGCGTCGAGCTGGTCCTGACCCGGGCCGCGACGGGCCGGGACTGCTCGCCGGACGAGGTCGCGTCCGCCGTGGGACTGCTCCGGCTTCCCCGCGGCCCCCGCGAACGGCACTCCGGCGGGCGGTGGATCGACCTCCGCGCGATCGAGGACCTCCTGCTCGCCCTGCCCGGGGTCACGGCGGCCGGGGCGTCGCTCGAACCCGGCGGCGCGTCCGGCACCCCCCGGCTGACCGCCCGGGTCACCGCGGCCGACGGCAGCGCGCTCACCCCGTTCGACCTGCGGGAGGAACTGCTCCGAGCCGTGCACACGGGCGTGATCCCGGTGGTCCCCGACTGGTTCGGGATCGACGGCGCCGACGCCTCGGACGGGCGGGCGCTCCCCGGCCGCCCCCCGGCCACGGCCGAGGACACCGCGCTGCTCACCGCCCTGAGCGGGGCCGGGACCGAGCCCGGCCGGGCCCCCGACCTCGACCTCTGCTACCTGCGGGCGGGCGGACGGCCGGAGCACTACCCGCGCTTCGCGGAGCTGCTCCGCCGGCTCGGCTACCACCCGCCCGGTTTCGCCCAGGTCAGCGGCATGGCCACCCTGCGCAGCCTGGCCCGGGAACTCCGTCCGTCCGGCCGGGCCGGAGGCCGCCCCGCGGCGGCGGCCAGCTGACCGGGCCTCCGACGGCGCGACCTCGCCAACCGACCCGTGACCCACCGACCCTCGGAGCACCCATGACCAACGCAATGCCGGAGCCGGTCCTGTCCCAGGAGGAGGTCGATCGCTTCTGGCGGGACGGATACCTGCTGATCCGCGGCGTCCTGACCAGGCAGCAGGCCAGGCACCACGCCGGCCTGATCCTCGACCTGCTCCCGCGAGACCTGCGCGTCCCCGACCACTGGGAGGCGTACGACGGCCGGTTCAAACCCTTCAACACCCCGGGGAACCAGACCTTCGACGGACCGGAGTTCATCCCGCTCTTCCAGAACGAGCGGCTCTACCGGGTGGCGGCCCAGCTCCTGGGACACCCCCGACTGCTCGTCCGGGACGGCTCGGTGGCCATCACCATGCGCAACGACACGGCGCACCCCAGCGAGCTGAGCCAGGACCTGCACATCGACCCGGCGGTACCCGAGGACGCGGACGAGTTCCTGCTCACCCCCGAGGAGGTCGAGATCGGGGGCTGCTACTACTTCACGGACGTCGCCCCGGGCGGCGGCGGCATCCACGTCGTGCCCGGCGGCCACCGGATCGTCGAGGCCGAGGCCCGCGCCGTCCGCCAGGGGCGGCAGCTGCACGACAAGTGGCGTAACATCCCGGACCTCGAGAGCGTCGAAGTGACCGGGCAGGCAGGCGACTTCGTGCTGACCCACCATCTGATGCCGCACGCCGCCTCGCACAACCGGCGCCCCGAGGTCCGGGTCGCCCAGTTCGTCCGCTACGCGCGGGACGACCAGCCCTGGGACGCCGGCGAACGCCCCGGTGACCGCCCGGCCGGTCACTCCTACAACGACCTGCAGACCGCGGCGATGACCCCGCTGGGCCGCCGGCTGCTCGGTGTCGACCCCTGGTAGCGGGCCCTGGCGGTGGCCGGTCCAGCACCAGTGGACCGGTCACCGGCACCGGCAGCGACACCGGCACTGGCAGCGACACCGGCACCGGCACCGGCACTGCCACAGGCACGCCCGGCAGACCACCCCTCAAGGAGGCCACCACCATGACGACACACCCGGACGGCATACCGCTCGACCTGTCCGTCGACCACGTAGAGCTGTACGTGGAGGACCTCGACGCCAGCGCACGCCACTACGCCCGGGCCTACGGGTTCACCGTGTACGCCACGGCCGACCGGCCGGGCGAGGCGAGGTCCGTCGCCATCGGCCGGGAGCACATCCGGCTGGTCCTCACCCAGGCCCTGGCGGAGGACCACCCCGCCGCCGACTACGTCCGGCGGCACGGGGACGGCGTCGCCGACATCGCCCTGGCCGTACCCGACGTGGTCGCCGCCTTCGCCGCGACCGTCCGGCGCGGCGCCCGGCCACTGGCCGAACCCGAGGAGACGGACGGCGTGGTCACCGCGGCCGTCGCCGGCTTCGGCGACCTCCGGCACACCCTGGTCCAGCGCCGCGCGGGAACCGACCACCGGCCGCTGCCCGGTTTCACCCCGGCACCGCGGAGCGAGCCGGAAGCGGACACCGGCCTGCTGGCGGTCGACCACTTCGCGGTGTGCGTCGAGGCGGGCCTGCTCCGGTCCACCGTCGCGTTCTACGAGCAGGTCCTCGGCCTGCGCAACACCTTCACCGAGAGGATCGTCGTCGGCGCCCAGGCCATGGACTCCGAGGTGGTGCAGTCGGCGTCCGGCGGCCTCACGCTCACCATCATCGAGCCCGACACCAGCCGCGAGCCCGGCCAGATCGACCACTTCATCAAGAACCACGGCGGCTCCGGCGTCCAGCACATCGCCTTCCGCACCGACGACGCCGTGCGGACCGTCCGGACGATGGCCGAGCAGGGGGTGGCGTTCCTGTCGACGCCGGGCCCCTACTACCGGATGCTCGCCGAGCGGCTGCGGCTGACCCGGCACTTCGTGCCCGCGCTCGCGGCCCTGGGCATCCTCGTCGACGAGGACCACGAGGGCCAGCTCTTCCAGGTCTTCACCCGGACGCTGCACCCTCGGCGGACCCTGTTCTTCGAGGTCATCGAGCGGGTCGGGGCCACGACCTTCGGCAGCGGCAACATCAAGGCACTGTACGAAGCGGTGGAAGCGGAACGGCACGAGTGACCGCCACCGCCTCCCGAGGGTCCGGGCCGGCCCGCCGCCCCGGCCCGGACCCTCGGGGGCCGGCGGTCAGCCGGAGACCACCAGCCGGGCCAGCACCGGCAGGTGGTCCGAGGCCACCGGCTCCTCGGTGACCAGGCCGACCCGCACCGGCGTCACCCCCCGGCCCGCGAAGACGTAGTCGATGCAGTCCCGCGGAGCATCGGCCGGGAACGTCGCCACCGGACCACCGTCGAGAACCGTCCAGGAATCGGTGAAAGCAGCCCGAAGCCTGGTTATCTCCGACGTCCCCGAGGCGGCGTTGAAATCGCCGAGCAAAATGGCCGGACCGGTTTCCCCGATCAACTCCACGACTTCTTCCGCCTGGCGGATCCGGTCGATTTCCGAGAACAGCTCCAGATGCGTGACGAAGACCTGCAGCGGAATTCCGCCGAGGTCGATCTCGACGTGCAGCAGGCCGCGCTGCTCCTCCCCGGGGGACCGGAAGAGGTGGGTGTTCCGCGCACGGGTGATCGGGTGCCGGGACAGCACCGCCGTACCGTACTGGCACCGCGGAGCCGCCGGCGCCGCCGGCTCCAGGTCGATGTTCGCCCCGTACGCCAGGTGGTAGCCGAGCGACCGCGCCAGCTCCGCCACCTGGTCGTTCCACTGGCTGCGCCCGTCGAAGTGCCGGTCCACCTCCTGGAGCCCGACGATCTCCGCACCGCTGCGCCGGATCACCCGGGCGATCCGTTCCAGATCGAGGACGCCGTCCGTTCCCTCCCCGTGGTGGATGTTGAACGACAGGACGTCGACGGTAGCTTCGGCGGAATCCAACCGGCTGTCCATGCGCACTCCTTTTCCACGGCGGACCGTTCCGCCGCTGCGTTGCCTGATCGGCCGGAGCCCATTGAATACGATCGCCGGCCGGTCCGGCAGAAATTCCCCTCCTGGCGAACGGGCACCAACATTGTCGGAATTCCCGCCGCCCCGCCGAAAAACACCCCGGGTCGGCAGACGCGGAAAAGCGGTGCGCCGGCCGACATGGAGATACGAACCCGCGGGCGCGGGGAGGACGACCTGGCGGCCGTCGCCGTTCTGCTCGGCGTCGGCTGACCCCCTGTCGGTGTACAGGAAAACTGCGCAGGCCGGTGCAGACCAACGTGCGCGCGGCGGATGGTGGGTTCAGCCTTCCCTTCGTGTGATGTCGAGGGCTCCGTCGTGTAGGGCGAAGCGGCGGGCCGCCTTGTCGTCAGCCGTGACGGAGGGCCGGCCGGCGCCTTGGAACGCCGCCGTCCGCAACTGGAAGCGGGCGGGGCCGGCGCCGCACATCGCGCGCAGCCGCCACGGGTCGTTCTCGGCGTTCCGCGGGTGCGGCGGCACGGCCAGGTGCACGAGGGCAGAGGCGTCGTGGTCTGCGCCGTAGCGTGTGTGTGCCGAGGTGTAGGAGGCCATCCGGAGTTCGACCTCTACCGGGCCGGGTACCGTCGCGAGGTTCGGAGTGGGCTGCTGCGATGTGCCGGTGATCGGGTGTGGTTGGTCCTGGTCGCGGAGGACGACGAGGAGATCCGGTCGGTGGACGGTCTCCGCCAGCTCGCTGGCGAACCACTTCGCGAGGGCTGGGCCGCCGCGTCCGACCCAGGTCTCGACCAGGTGGCGGAAGGCGGCTTCCCGCCGGTGGGGCAGGCGGTGAGCACCCGCGGCGAGGATTGCCTCGCCGGCTCCGGTGAAGGCTCGGTGGAAGTCGCGTACGGGGACCCGGTCCGCATGCCGGGGACTACGCACCATGCGGACGTGCAGCATGGCGCGGTGCAGAACGGTCGCTGCGGCCATGGCGTTGGCGCCCAGGTGCCCCTCCTGCGGGAAGTCGCCGCGAGCAGGTCGGGTGTCACGGGGTGGTGTGGTCGCGTCGGCCTGGCGCCCGGCCGAGGACAGGTGCCAGCAGCGGTCGTCCGGGCAATGGTCGGCCGTCGCCGCGCAGAGTATCCCGCGGGCCCCCAGGGCGATTGACACGCCGTCCGCTCGCGCTCCAAGGACGGCGCCCCGGGCGTCATCGGAATCGAAGCGGACCTCGGTGATGTCGCGCAGCCATATATTCAGCGTCGCGCTCTCGGCCGGGGTGCCGTCGTCGACGGGATAGGAACGGGTGACAGCCAGTTCGAGCTGGCCGACGAGACGGCTGCCGGCCCGCTCGATCCGCAGATGGCGGACCTCGGCCGATGAAAGGTCGTAGTCGGCGGCCAGGCTCTCCGCGGCGTGCGCCGTCAGCGACATCACCGGGGCCATCACCTGTCCCAGATAGTCACGGCCCGGCGTGGACGGCTTCCCCGATGTGAGGAGCCCGTCCAACGAGTGCCCGGCCGCCGCAGCCTGCTCGATCATCCAGGTGCGCCGATCCTCACCGAGGCCGGCCATCCATTCCAACGCTGCCAGAGACCGACGCTCGCGCCCGCCTCGCGTGCCGGCCGTCGCCGCCCGAAACAGCGGAAAGGTGTTGTTGTCCCACACGTCCGCCGCCATGTGGATCGTCTCCCGGTCGAAGCACCGGGCGTCCGCGGCAGCATCGGCGATCTGCACCAGCGACCGATCCAGCAGCGCCCCCAACACGGCGAGGGCAGAACCTCGTTGGCCGCGCGCCGCTCCGCACGGCCCACCCGTGCTCACACGGCGCTGCGGAGAGGAAGCATCAAAGTTCGCCATGCCGGGATCGTTGCACGAAACACGATCACATCGAACAGGGCCCTGAGCGCGATCGTTCGTACCGAGCTCAGCACTTGAGCGTAGCGCCGACGGATGTACCAGGATGTGGTCATGGAGGTCGGCGGGGGTGGCGGGGGCGATCTCGCGATGGATCTGTTGCGGGCGATGCGGCGTCGGGCCGGGCAGCGCCGTTTCGTGCCGGACGGGCCGTTGCGGCGTGGGCCGTTGCGTCGGGCCTACGGCAGTGAGCCTCTGGTGCTGGCGGAGCTCATCGAGGTCGCGGAGGCAACGGTCACGTTGAACCGTCCCGGCGGTACCGGGCCAGCCATTCCAAGCTCACGTCGTTTCCCTGCCGGCGTGTGAGCGGCTCCACCGGCCGGCCGCCTCGCGCGACTCCCAGGCTGTCCAGGAGCCGGTCCACCACACCCTCCGGGTCCGCCAGCGCGTCCTCGTACGTCACCGTGATCGGCGTGATCCCGCTGTCGGAGAACCGGCGCGCCCACTCCTCGTTCTGCTCCCGGATCATGTGCTCCCAGTGCGCGATCCGGTCGCGACGGTAGGGAACGTCAGCACCCACGCCACGAACGTCGTCGGCATACCAGACGTCGGTCTCCAGCGCCCGGTACAGAGACACCGCTTGTGCCGCCGTGTCCAGCCGCCGGTTCCACACATATACCGGGCGGTCGAAGGCGCGCTCGATCACCTCGCGCCAGCTCGCTCCACTCGCGGACTGGTATCGCCGCAGCCCGGCGACGACCTCGTCCAGGTACGACCCCATGACGATCAGGCCCAACACGCCGTTGGCTGAAGTCCCGATCCGCATCAGCTTTCGTAGCTGGTCCGGCTGCGTCCGGTGCGCCGGACCGATCGGGATGTCCTCACCGTCCAGTTCGGTAACGTGGTTGTACAGGTACTCCTGCGGGTTGCCCGACAAGCCCGTGCTCTCCAGCAGACCGGCCAGCAGATGAGTCCCTGACCTCGGTGTGCTGCAGATGAGCAGGCATCTGCCCGCCGCCGGCGCCACGTCGCTCGCTCGCGCCACAGGTCGCACCCCCTCTTTGACAGCCTTGACCGTCGCTCGACCCCCCCTTAGCGTAGTGGTTCCTGGGTCGCACACGTGGGGGGTCGGGGGATGCGCATAGCGATCGCGTTCGACGGTCAGTACGCATCGGCGGCACGCAACATGCTGTCGTCGCTGGCCCGTTGCCTCCCGCCGAAGAGCGGTGTGCGCATCTCGGCACTGATGACAGATGACTCGCCGAGTGCCGACGTCGTCGAGCACGCGATGTCCCGCGGGCTCGATCTGGAGGTCGTCCGTCTGCGCCGCGACCTGTCCGACCTGCCACTGCTGCGCTACCTGACCGGCGCGACGTACGCGCGCCTGTTCCTGCCAGAGCTGGTGCCGGACGACGTGGCGCTGTACATGGACGTGGACGTCGTGCTGATGCGAGACGTGACAGAGCTGTTCGCGACGGACCTTGGTGACAGACCCCTCGCGGCCGTGCGGGACATGTGGCGTCCCAACCTGCACGAGGCGTTGGCAGGCGGAAGCAACGGACGATTCGCGCCCGACGCGCCCTACTTCAATGCGGGGGTGATGCTGTGCAACCTCCGCCAGTGGCGTCGGGAGAGCTTGACCGAGCGGGCCCTCGACTGGCTCGCCAGCCAGGATCAGGTCCCGGTCTGTCTGGAGCAAGATGCGCTCAACGCGCTCACGCACGGTCGATGGATCGAGCTGGATCCGCGCTGGAACGTGTTCCCGATGACTGACTTCCGCGACATCCCGCCCGAGGCTTGGCCGCCGCGACTGGGTACGGAGTACCACGCGTACCGGGATCAGGAGCGACGCGCCTTCGTGCTCCACTTCATCGGCTCCCGCAAGCCATGGCGTCACCCGTACCCGGACACCGAGAACCTCAGGCGATATCGTCACTTCACCACGCCCACCGTCGAGGACCTGACGCCGAACCCTGTCACCTCGCCATCTCGGCCGACCTCCCCGACCGTCGAGGACCTGACGCCGAACGCTGTCACCTCGCCGTCTCGGCCGACCTCCCCGACCGTCGAGGACCTGACGCCGAACGCTGTCACCTCGCCGTCTCGGCCGACCTCCCCGACCGTCCCGGAGACGCCGCCCCTGGCGCTTACCGGGGGAGGGGGGTCGGCGACATCGCCGGCGGCGGTGTTCGGCTACCCAAACCGGCGTGATCAGGACAAACGACCCGAGCGTCGCAAGAGGCCTCGCTTCGTCTGACCAAGAAGTACGCCTACGGCGACGTCCTCCACGTCGTTCTGGTCGGACGCTTGGCGGCGGAGCCGGAGGCGTTCCAGACGGCTCCGGGCTCCAGCCATCGCCATCGTCTTCTGTTCGCACGGTCCGCTCCACCAGGCCCATGCGACGCACCCGCCGCGGCACAGTGTTCCTTGAAGCCTCAGCGAGCCGGTCAGGCAGAAGACGTGTCACCTAGCTTTCAGCACACCGTCCCGGGGAAGCGGCACGAAACCCGGAACGATCAAGGTGGCACGGAGCGCGGATCCAACGAAGCGCACAGCTCGCGGACTCGCCATAGGACATCGGGACGCGGAACCCGCGGCCTGTTCCTTCCGCCACGGCCTGACCGCTGTGGTCCACAGCCTCGGGATGGGCCGCAACGAGATCGGCATGCGTCTGCTCTCCGCGGAGAGCCGCCGCGTCCCGCTGTGCCTGCCGCGATTTTCGGCGACTTGTCCGTCTGGGCGGCGTCGTCTCCTGGGTGCTAGATTCGAACGCGTTCAAAGAGGGTGCTGTGCAAGGGGGAAACATGGCCGCGGTGCCGGTGAGTGCCCGGTGGCTGTCCGGGGTCGGGGCGGTCGCGTTCCTGTTGCCGGCGTGGAGCATCCACCGGGGGTACGGCCCGGGCGGGCTGGTTCTGTACGTCTTCGGCCTGGGCTGCGCGGTGGTGTGCGCCGTGCCGCCGTTCTTCTCCGACGAGAAGCGGCTGCGCGTCGCGTGCACGGCCGGCGGTGTGGTGGTCACCGTGGTGTCCGCGCCGTTCGTGTTCGTGGGCGCCCTGTTCGCGAGGTTCCTCTACTACGGCACCCTGTACCTGGCCTTCCTCGCGCTCCCCGTCACCGCGGTGGCCGGTCTGGCCGCCGGGTTCCAGCGCGCCAAGGGGCGGGACCGCGGCCGTGGGCCGGCCCGCTTCGCCTGGGCGTGCGCGGCGCTGACGCTGACCGGCTGGCTGGCCGTCAGCGCCTGGATCCTGACGCTGCGCTGATCGTCAGGCCCGCGCGACCGCACTGTACGTGAGGTTCTTGAGGTCGTCGGCGAGGCGGCGGGCTGCTTCGGTCTCGATGGAGCCGCGTGATTCGATCTCCTCGCCGCTGCCCGCGTCGCGTGCCGAGGCGAGCCCGACCGAGGCGCGGGATCCTGGCCCGCGGACGCCTGGGGTTGACGCCACCGCCCGGATCGGCAGGGAGGTCGGCTTGGCCGCGGACGGCGTCAACTACCGCCTCGCCCGGCCGAGTCGCCGGTGGCGCGTCCCCAACCGGACGGCGCCGGTGGGGCGGGCGTACGCGTTCGGCGTCCTTGTGGCGGACGTGTGGCCGCCGGCGCCTGCCCGCCGCACGCGACGGCCGTCAACCGGCCCGGCGCACGGGTCGGGGCCCGGTCGGGCGGGGTTGCGGACAGCGTCGGCGGCGCCTGCAGCACGGGCCGCTCTCGCCGGTCGCGGTCATCGGCAGGACCATCACGACTACCGCGGACGGCTGTTCGTCCACCTCCCCGGCGGCCGGCGTCTCGCGACGGCTCCCGTCCGGCTGATCGGGCCCGCCGCCGGGAACGGCGCGCGCGGCACGGAGAAACCATTCCAGTCGCGAGGCCCTCAGGCCGAGCGCCGCCGCGAGCTGTTGGACGGAGCGGCGCTGTGGTCGGAGCACCCGGCCCCGCTCGATGTCGCTGATCGTTCTCACACTGACCTGGGAACGCCGGGCGAGTTCCTCATGCGTGAATCCCACTTCACGACGAAGCGCCCTCAGCATGCCCCCGAATGCCGAATCCCCTTGTTGTGCCTTCGACATGTCACCCCCCAGAATCTTGGCGCGTGGGAGCGCTCCCACACCCATCGGGAGCGTAGCAGCACCTTATGCCCAGGTCAGCCGTGACACGCGGCCGTGGCTCATACCGGAACAACGGGAGGTGACGGCCTTTCAGTTCGAGGCCGTTCGAGGCAGTCCGAGGCCTTCAGGCCGAGGCGCGGACCGTCAGTTCGGTCGGCAGGATCACCTGACGGCGCGGCCGCCCGGGGTCGGCGATCTCCTCGAGCAGCAGCTGGACCATCAACCGCCCCATCGCCTCGGTCGGTTGGCGAACACTGGTGAGGGGCGGCTCGGTGCTACGGGCGATGACGGAGTCGTCGAAGCCGACGACGGCCACGTCTTCCGGCACGCGCCGCCCGGCCTCGCGCAGCGCCCGGAACGCGCCCACGGCCATCAGGTCGGAGGCGCAGAACACGGCATCGAGGGTGGGCATTTCGGCCAGGAGCTCGCGCATCGCCGCGTAGCCGCCCGCCTCGGTGAAGTCGCCGTGGGCGACGAGCGCGTCCTCCGGAGCGAGGCCGGCCTCCGTGAGCGCCTCCCGGTACCCCGCCAGGCGTGCCCCGGCCGCTTCCATGGCGAGCGGCCCCGTGATGGTGGCCACTCTGGTGCGGCCGAGTCCGACCAGGTGCCGGACGGCCGCCCGGGCCCCGCCGGCGTTGTCGGCGTGGACGTAGCTCAGCGATTCGGGCTCGGACCGGCGGCCGCCCAGTACGGCCGGCATCCCGAGCTGTTCGAGCAGGTCGGGCAACAGGTCGTCCTGGCGCACCGAGACCAGGAGCACCCCGTCGACCCGACGCGCGGTGAGGTGGCGCGTCAGACGCTCGCGCTCGTCCTCGTTGCGGACCAGGGTCAACAGCAACTGAAGGTCGGTCGACGCGAGTTCGTCGGAGATCCCGGTGATGACGTCCGCGAAGTACGGCTCCGACCTCAGTCGCGCCAGGCTCTCCGGGACGACCAGGGCGACGACGTCGGTGCGCGAGGTCACCAGGGATCGTGCCGCCTGGTTGGGTACGTAGCCGAGCTCGGCGACGGCGTGCTCCACGGCCTCCCTCGCCCTGGCGCTCACCTTGGGCGAACCGTTGATGACCCGGGACACCGTTCCCCGGCTGACTCCCGCGCGGGCGGCCACGTCCTCCACCGTCGGTCGCGCGGCAGACCGGGCGCCACCGGGGCCCGGCCTGTCAGTTCGGGGCATGATCACACTCCGGTGTGGCTCACTCTCGGGAGTGGCCATCCTACACGGCGTGAGAGCGCTCCCATCGGCGCTTCCACGGGTGCTCCCGCGGGCCCCCCACCGGCGCTTCCACGCGCCCGGCCCGTCGCCCGGCCCGTCGCCCGGTCGGGAGGGTGTCCGACCGGCCGACGGGACCGGCGGTCACAGGGGCATGCCCTGCCAGCCGCCGAGGTTGGTGGGCGTCGTGCCCGTGCGGAAGTAGACGCGGCCGTCCGTGCCGATGGCGAACAGGTACAGGACACCGCCGCCGTCGACGATCGCGGTCGGGTAGTCGAGGACGGTGCCGCCGAGGTCCTGCCAGGCGCCGTAGCCGGCGCTCGGCGCGGTCTGGGCGGTGGTGCTCACGCCCCCGCCGCCGTTGCGCTCGAACAGGACGACCCGCCCGCCGAGGGTGGCCGCGGCCGGTTCGCCGACGCCGCCGTGGCCGCCGAGGCTGGTCGGGGACTGGCTCCACGGTCCGCCGGGCCGGGTCTGGTAGCTGACGAGCATCGCGCCGGTGCCTGCCTCGCGGTAGGCGAGTTCGATGCGGCCGTCCTGGTCGAGGGCGGCCTTGGGCGGGCTGGCCGGCCGGGAGTTCGGGATCGGGCCCGGGCCGTTGATGGCGTCGTTCGGAGCGGTCTGCCACCAGTTGACGACCCCGTCGCGGGTGCTGGCGAAGACCTCGATCCTCCCGGCGCCGTTGCGGATCGCGGTGACCGGGTCCTGGATGTCGGTGCCGTGCAGGTCATCCCAGGTGGTCGTCCAGGCGCCGTTCGGGCTGGTCTGCCGGATCGCGCTGAGGCCGCCGCCGCCGTTCTTGACGAAGAGCTCCAGTCGGCCGTCCTGGGAGGCGACCACCGCGGGCACGCCGACCTGGCCCGCGTTGACGAGCCCGGCGTTGGGGTTGCCGAGGTCGGCCCAGCTGTCCCGCCACACGCCGTTGGGCGTGGTCTGCGGGACGGAGAGGATGTGGTGGTCGGTGAGGCGGCGGGCGAAGACCTCCATCCGGCCGTCCGCGTTGGTGCCGACGGCGATGCCCGGCGCCAGCCGCCCGCCCGGGTCGGCGAACCGTGCCGGGCCGCCCCAACTGCCGTCCCCCTGGCGCCAGTACGTGTAGAGGGAGCCCGCCCGGACGACGAAGACCTGCGGCCGGCCGTCCTGGTTCAGCCCGGCCCAGGAGGTGCCCCGCGACCAGCGGTAGTACATCCGGGAGAACCAGGCGGTTTCGTAGTTCCCCGAGTGGTCGTGGCTCGCGTACTCGGAGACGAACACGCCCTTGGTGCCGACCGTCGCCGGGTCGAGGTTCACCGGGCAGTCGCTGATGTTGTAGTCCCGGTAGTTCACCTGGACCAGCGAGCCGCCGTACTGGCTCGCCGCCATGCCCGCGAACTTCGCGGCGGAGATGTGGTCCGAGTGGTCGTCCTTGTAGCGGGTGTCCGGGAGTTCGTCCTGGGCCCGGAGCACGGTCGGCTGGTACGTCACCATGATCTGCCGCAGCACCTCGACGACGTCCGCCGCCGTGTAGGTCGACGGCCCGGACAGCGGGCTGCCCTTCGGGACGACCGTGGTGTCGGTGCCGCCGTTCAGCACGTTGGCGAGCCCGGCGTCGTGCAGGTTGAGGAAGATCAGGTGCACCGGCCGGTCCTTGAGCATGTACCGCTCGACCTGCTTGCCCGCGACCGTCCACGCCTCGACCGTCCAGTGCCCGATCTCGTCGGTCGCCGGGTCGGTGTCGCCGACCCCGGTCATCCGGGAGTAGGCGTTGACGGCGCCCATCTGGCGGTTCCAGGTGCGCAGTGGGTCGCCGGCGGGGTCCCAGCAGCCGCCCGCGCACGGGTCACCGGTGATGTTCCCGGCGGTGACGAACACCGTGACGGACGGTGTGCCGTCGGCGAGGGCGTTGGACAGGTCCGGGTTCATGAACAGGATGTCGTCGTCCTCGTGGGCGACGACCTGCATGAACAGCGGCCCGGAGCCGGCGGCCATACGTGCGGCCGTACCCGCACCCGTACCCGTACCCGTACCCGTGGCCGCGGAGGCTCGGGTCGCGGTCCCCTTGGCCAGGACGGGTGCGGCGAGGGCGGTCAGCGCGAGGGAGGTGAGGAGTTGCCGTCGTCCGATTGCCATGTGATGTCCCCTCATTCGAGATTTCGAGGTTCGACAGGTGATCACGCCAGGAGGAGATTGGCGGATTGTCGGGCGGAAAGTGCCCGAGACGGTATATCGCAAATTCCGTCAGGCGCGAAAGTCAGCTGACGCACGATCAGGCCACTCCGTCTGCTTCCCGCCGATCTCGCCTGTACAGCGCGGTTTCTGCTGGAACTTCCCCATGGCTTCCGCCTGATGTTCCTCCTGGCGGAAGCCGGGCCGGCGGTGATTACATGGTGGATGGCGAGCGGTCTCCGAGATTTCTCGGCGCATTCTCGGACCTCCTCCTCCGGGAAGCGGATCGCCGCCATTTCCTGGTCACCCGAGCCATGCGGGAAAACGGTCTTCCGTACCCGGCGAAAGGACTCCTGTGCACGTCGCCCACCGCCCACCGCGGGGCCGCCTGTCCGCCTTGACGGCAGCCGCCGTCGTCCTCGGCGCGTTCGCCGCCCTGCCGCCCGCGGCCCCGGCGAACGCGGCCGCCGGCTGCGGGCCGGTCCCCGCCGCGCTCCCGCCAGGCCCGGGCGCGCCGCGCCCCGAGTCCGCGGCCTGGACGGGGAGTTGGGGTACCGCCATGAGCCTGGCCGGACCGTCGGCAGCCTCGGGCGTGACGGGGCGGCAGACCCTGCGCATGGTCGTCCACACCAGCATCGGCGGCAGCTCCGCCCGGATCCGCCTGGTGAACACCTTCAGTCCGGACCCGGTGACCATCGGGCACGTCACCGTCGCGGCCCAGGACCGGACTTCGGCCCGGAACGGGAACCCGGCCACGGCGGCGGCCACGCCGGTCACCCTGACCTTCGGCGGTTCGGGCCGGACCGTCGTCCCGCCCGGCGGCGAGGTCTACAGCGACCCCGTTGCCTTCCCGGTCGCCGCGGACGAGAACCTGCTGGTCAGCCTCTGGCTGCCCGACAAGGTCACCACCGCGCCCTACCACCCGTACACGCTCACCACCTCCTACACCTCCGCCCCCGGCGACGGTGCCGATCGCACCCAGGACACGGGCGGCGCCAACCTCTCCACCCCGTACCCCTACTGGGCCTTCCTGGCCGGCCTGGACGTCACGGCCGCCGGCAGCGACGGGACGGTGGTCGCCCTCGGCGACTCGCAGGTGGACGGCGGGCACACCGACCAGGACTCCAACACCCGCTGGACCGACGACTACGGGCGCGCCCTCAGCGCCCGACCGACGCCCGAGGGCATCGTCAACAAGGGCATCTCCGGCAACCGGATCCTCACCGACGGGACGGGAGGACGCGTCGGCTTCGGTCAGAGCGCGCTCAACCGCTTCGACCGGGACGTCCTCTCCCAGACCGGAGTGCGGAGCGTCGTGCTCTACGAGGGCATCAACGACATCACGATGGACGACGCCTCCGACTCCGCGCTCGAGGCGGGCATCCAGCAGCTGGCCTCACGCGCGCACGCGGCCGGGCTGCGCTTCACCGTCGCCACCATCCCCGCCTTCCAGGGCCACGCCGACTACACCGCCGCCCGGGACCGGGTGCGCCGGTGCGTCAACGACTGGATCCGCACGACGACGGCCATCGACGGCTTCCACGACTTCGACGGGGCGACCCGCGACCCGCTCAACCCGAGCGCCGCGTTCGCCGGTTACGTCTCCTCCGACCATCTGCACTTCACCACCAACGGGAACGCGGCCCTCGCCGAGGTCCTCGCCCCGCGGCCCGCCCCGGCCAGCCCCTCCCACATCTTCTCCCAGACGACGGCCGGGGCCTTCCACGGCAAGGGCACCGGCGACCTCGTCGCCCGCGACGACTCGGACGGGCACCTGTACGAGTGGGCGGGGCGGGGAGACGGGTCCTTCGCGGCCAGGACCGACCTGACGGCCGGCTGGGGCGCGTTCTCCCAGACGACCGCCGGTGATTTCCGGGGGACCGGCCGCGCGGATCTGATGGCGAGGGAGGACGCGACGGGCAACCTGTACATGTGGC